>CAIUCF010000059.1 GCA_903897565.1 uncultured Rhodospirillales bacterium
GGTTGCCCGCGCCATGTCGCCGATCTCGTCCAAGCGTTCGGTGGCGGGGACGGTCGTGGCGAGGTCGCCGCCGGCAATGTTCCGCATCGATGTCGTGAGACGGGCGACGGGACCCGTGATCTCCCTGATCGACGAATAGGCAAGCAGGCCGAGCGCCGCAGCGAACAGCAGGAACGAGACTCCAAGCGAGACATATTCGTCGGTCACCAGCCCGTGCACGCGGGCGACGAGCAGGCTCGAGAGTTGATGGAGCGTCTTCTCGTTAAAGTCCTGGACAGCGGCGAGCACGGGCAGTGTGTCGACCCTCTGCCCGTCCTGATACTTGCTGAGCAACGTGTCGAGTTGGGACTTGAGCGCCCGGTGCGGCGCATCGAGGGCAGCCTTGACGGCGCCGTTGGCATTGTCGGCGATGCTGGACTCCAGGGAACCGTCGAGGCCATCCCGGCTGGTCGATGCCGCCCCGATCGCCTGCATGAATTCATCATGCGCGAAGGGAAGCCCGGCCTTCTGCGAGACGTCAGGCAGCTTGTCGAGCAGGGTCGGCGCGCGGTTGAGGACGATGTCGGAGAGGTAGTAGGTCTCGAGCACGTTATCGAGGATCAGATTCGAGCGATCACCGATCCGGGCGATCAGGTCCAGCGCGGCTTGCTGGGCGTTTGCGATCAACGCGCGATCCGACGGATTGCCTGAAACCGCGACCGCCGCCGCGACCGCCGCATCCGACGCCGCCTTGGTGTCGAGATTGCCGGATAATCTCGCCTGCGCGTCCCGCAGGGCGTCCGCTGTGCCTGCGAGGCTCACCGAAGAGTCGATCTGCCGCGCCTCGAAGGCGTAGAGCACGGGCGACACGGCTTCCAGGTAACTCGCCCCCGTGACCTCCTTGCCACTGAAATCGATTTCGACATTCTTCTGGGCGATCAATGACCAGAGGACGAAAATCACCGGAAACGCGAACAGGCTGGCAAGGAGTGCCAGGCGTTGGACCAGTTTCAGCTTCTTGAACATTGCGTCACCATGGGTGGATTAGAGGCGTGGATTTCGCTCCACTAGTGACCTCGACGGTTAAGCAGACTTTAAGGCTTGAGCAGGCCGATGAACTAAATGTTCAAATACCGCCGTCGATCAGCTTTATTCTTTCACCCTTCGGGTCGTAGAACGGATCGAGTGACACCGCGGCGGCAAAGCGTTCTCCAGCGATTTCAAGCTCGTAGTGGCCCGACAGCACGAAGCCGCGATCGACGCCGGCGTCGCGTCGGACATAGCCGTAGCCGATCGCCTTGCCGATCGTGTAGCCATAACCGCCGCTGGTCAGCCAGCCGACGCGCTCGCCATCGCGGTAAATCGTCTCTCGGCCGAGCAGGACGGCGCGGGGATCTTCCACGGTGAAGCCGGCGAGCAGGCGCGGGCAGGGCAGGGACTTCGCCCGCTCCAGCGCCGCGCGGCCTTGGAACGGGATCTCTGTCTTGAGCTTGGCCGCCCAGCCCAGTCCAGCCATCAGCGGCGTGTGGTCGGGGCCGATATCGCTGCCCCAGGCGCGGTAGCCCTTTTCCAGGCGCAGCGATTCCATCGCCCGGTATCCGGCATCGACGAGGCCGAATTCCATCCCGGCCGCCATGACCGCGTCGTAGACGGCGGCGGCAAATTCCACAGGGATATGCAGCTCCCACCCGAGCTCGCCGACATAGGTAATGCGCACCGCCAGCACGGTGGCGCCGGCGATATGGATTTCCCGGGCCGTGGCGAAGGGGAAGCCGGCATGGGAGACGTCGCTTTCGGTGATCGCGGCGAGGATGTCGCGGGATTTAGGTCCCATCAGCGAGAGGACCGCGTTGATCGGCGTGACGTCGATCAAGCTGGCGTCGAGCCCCGCCGGGATCGAGCGGCGGATCCAGTCGAAATCATGGGTGGCGAAGCCGGTGCCGGTGAC
>CAIUCF010000060.1 GCA_903897565.1 uncultured Rhodospirillales bacterium
CGACGCCGCAGGAGCGCATCGCCGAGGAAAACGTCGCCTTCGCCGCCCAGTTGCAGTCGCCGGAGCTCAAAGCCGCCATCGCCGCATTCTTTCAGTCCAGGAAGGCATCATGAGTCTCGACGCCCCACTCTGGCAGCGCCTGCGCCTGCCTGTCATCGCCGCGCCCCTCTTCATCATCTCGAACCCTGACCTCGTCATCGCCCAGTGCAAGGCGGGGGTCGTCGGCTCGTTCCCCGCGCTAAACGCCCGACCGGCATCGGCGCTGCAGGAGTGGATCGACCGCATCAAGAGCGAGCTCGCCGCCTATGACGCGGCGCATCCGGAAGCGCCCTCCGCCCCGTTCGCGGTCAATCTGATCGTCCATCGCAGCAACGAGCGCCTCGAGCATGATCTCGAGGTCTGCGTGAAGAACAAGGTGCCGCTGATCATCACCTCGCTGGGCGCGCGAACCGACGTCAACGAGGCGATCCACAGCTATGGTGGCATCGTGCTCCATGACATCATCTCGCTCGAGCACGCCCATAAGGCGATCGCCAAGGGCGCCGACGGCCTGATCGCGGTGGCCGCCGGTGCCGGCGGCCATGCCGGCAAGCTGTCGCCCTTCGCCCTGATCAGCGAGATTCGGACCTGGTTCGACGGCCCGCTGGCCTTGTCGGGCGCGATCTCGACGGGGCGCGGCGTGCTCGCGGCCCAGGCGATGGGCGCCGATCTCGCCTATATCGGCTCGGCGTTCATCGCGACGCCAGAGGCCAACGCCAATGAGGCTTACAAGAACGCGATTGTCGAAGGCACGGCCAACGACATCATCTACACCAATTATTTTACCGGAGTGCACGGCAACTACCTGGTCTCGTCGCTGACAGCGGCGGGGATCGATCCGGCCAATATCCCGGAATCCGACCCCTCGAAGATGAGCTTCTCCGACGCGCCGAATTCCAAGGCCTCGGGGAGCGCCAAGGCCTGGAGCACGATCTGGGGCGCAGGCCAGGGCATCGGCTGCGTCTCCGCGGTACTCCCGGCCGCCGAGTTCGTCGCCGGGCTCGCCGCCGAGTATCGCAACGCCAGGACCAAACTCGCGGGATGAAGGCAGCGCTGCTGCGCCGGGCGATCAATCTGTGGCCGCCGCTGTTCGGTAGCGGCATCCGCATCACCCGGCTGTCAGCCGACTTCCGCGATGCCGAGATCGCACTGCGCCAGACCTGGCTCAACGGCAATCGCCACCGCGCCCATTTCGGCGGCAGTCTGTTCGCGATGACCGACGTCGGCTATGCGCTGATGATCGGCCGGATCATGGGACGGGACTATGCCGTCTGGGACAAGTCGGGCGAGATCGAGTTCGTTTCACCCGGGCGCGGAACGGTTCGAGCCCGGTTTCACCTCACCGCCGAGAAGGTCGCCGAGATCCGCGAGGCGACCAAGGGCGGCGCCAAGTATCTGCCGGTGTTCGATGTCGATGTCGTCGATGACGCGGGCAAGCTGGTTGCCAAGGCGCGGCGAACCATTTATGTCCGCCAGCGCCGACGCGCGGCGGTGCCACTGGACAAACCCGGGAGCCCCCCTATCTCCGGCTAGGCAGATAAATCCCGGGGCGTTAGGATCGCACCAATTCGTGTGGCCGGGCGCACCGGATGACAATTCGCATCATTCGTTCGACATCATTTGAGACAAGGTGGAAATCATGCCGACCTACAAAGCGCCAGTCGCGGATATGGTCTATCTCCTGGGCGACCTGTTCAAGGCCGAGGAGACCCTGAAGCAGCTTCCCGGCCACGAAGAGTCCTCGATGGATCTGTTCGAGACGGTACTGGAAGCCGCGGCCAAGCTCTGCGAAGACGTCATGACGCCGCTGAACCAGTCCGGCGATCAGGTCGGCTGCCGCATCGAGAACGGTCAGGTCCGCACGCCGCCCGGCACCAAGGAAGCCTATGCCCATTTCGTCGAGGGCGGCTGGATGGGCTTGTCGGAGAGCGCCGAGTTTGGCGGCCAGGGCATGCCGTCGGTGTTCCGCTTCCTGCTGTCGGAAATCCTGTCCTCGAGCAACATGGCGTTCAGCCTGTTCCCCGGCCTGACGCTCGGCGCCATCAGCGCGATCGAATCCCATGCCAGCGAAGAGCTGAAGGCCGAATATCTGCCGAAGATGATCTCGGGCGAGTGGGCCGGCGCCATGGCGCTGACCGAGCCCCATGCCGGCACCGATCTCGGCATCCTGCGCACCCGGGCCGTGCCCAATGCCGACGGCACCTTCGCCATCACCGGCACCAAGATCTTCATCACCGCGGGTGACCAGGACCTGAGCGAGAACATCATTCATCTCGTGCTCGCCCGATTGCCGGATGCACCCGCCGGCACCCAGGGCATCAGCCTGTTCATCGTGCCGAAATTCCTGCCCAAGGCCGATGGCAGCTGCGGCGCCCGCAATGAATGGTCGGTCGGCTCGCTCGAGCACAAAATGGGGATCATGGCCTCGCCGACCTGCGTCATCAATTACGACGGCGCAACCGGCTGGCTGGTCGGCAAGCCCAATCGCGGCCTCGCCGCCATGTTCGTCATGATGAATGCCGAGCGTTTGTTCGTCGGCGTCCAAGGCCTCGGCGTCGCCGAAGTCGCCTATCAGAACGCTGCGGCTTACGCCAAGGAACGTCTCCAGGGCCGCGGGCCGCAGAGCGCGGCGGGTCCGGCGCCGATTATCGATCATCCCGATGTCCGCCGCATGCTGCTCTCGGTCCGCAGCTTCACCGAAGCCGCCCGTGCGCTGACCGTCTGGGTCGCGATCGAGATGGACAAGGCCAAGCTGCTGAGCGATCCGGCCGAACGCGAGGCGGCCGACGATCTCGTCGCACTGATGACCCCGCTGATGAAATCCTCCTTCTCCGATCTCGGCTTCGAGGGCGCGGTGATGGCGCAGCAGGTGCTCGGCGGTCATGGCTACGTCCGTGAATGGGGCATGGAGCAATTCGTCCGCGACGCGCGCATCGCCCAAATCTACGAAGGCACCAACGGCGTGCAGGCGATGGATCTGGTCGGCCGCAAGCTCTCGGTCGGTGATGGCCGCCTGCCGGCGCGCCTGTTCGCCCTGATGGACAAAGCCGCCGCCGATGCCGCGGCGCTGCCGGGAGGCAAGGAGTTCGCCGGCCCGCTGGCCGAGGCGACGACCCTCCTGCGCGGCACGACGTCGCGGCTGCATGACCGGGCTGCGACCGATCCTGCCGAGCTCGGCGCCGCCGCCGCGGATTATCTGCGGATGATGGCGATCGCGGCCTATGGCTGGATGTGGACCCTGATGGCGGCGAATACCCTCGCGAAGGGTGCCGAGGCCTCGCCGCGCGATCTTGAGAAGCTGGAACTGGCTCGCTTCTACGTGACCCGACAACTGCCCCAGGTGTATGGCCTCGATCGTGCCATCTCGGCCGGCGCAGCGCCGCTGATGGGTTTGCGCGCGGAAGCGTTCTAAGCCGCGGCGGGAGGTGGTTCGGGAGACGGCAACCTGTCAAATCATTCATGTTCGCGCCACACCGGTGCAACAGAGATTCGACTAGATTTCGTCTTGCCCGGAACCCTCCCCCCAACCGGGCGAACACGACTGCCCCGTCGGTATCCCCCCTTCCGACGGGGTTTTTGTGTCTGGACCCCAGGCGCCCGAAGTCACCGACGCGACCCGACGAACATGTTACATTTCCGCGGCGCGCGACGGAGTCCGTGCTTGCGGGGTAGTCGCCGAGGCCAATTTACGCTAGACGCGTAGGATACCGCGTGGCGGCAGATCAATTGTGTCGGATCGCATTGCTTCGGTGCGGCGGTCGGGTCGGCCTTGGCGGAATAGATTCGAGTAAAGTCGTCCGCACGGGTTGATTCGATCCGCGTGAACCTTACTCTGGGAAATTGCAACGAACGGAATCGAGCAAGATGTCAAATTTTACGGACTACAAGGTCGCCGATATTTCCCTCGCCGGTTGGGGTCGCAAGGAGATCGCGATCGCCGAAACCGAAATGCCCGGGTTGATGGCACTGCGCAAGGAATACGGCGCGAGCCAGCCGCTGAAGGATGCGCGCATCATCGGCTGCCTTCACATGACGATCCAGACCGCGGTGCTGATCGAGACATTGGTCGCGCTCGGCGCGACCGTGCGCTGGTCGTCCTGCAACATCTTCTCGACCCAGGACCAGGCCGCCGCGGCGATCGCCGCCGTCGGCATCCCCGTCTTCGCCTGGAAGGGTGAGACCGAGGAAGAGTACGAATGGTGCATCGAGCAGACCATCCGCGGCCCCGGCGGCTGGACGCCCAACATGGTGCTCGATGACGGCGGCGACGCGACGATCATCCTCCATGACAAGTATCCCGAACTGCTGAAGGATGTCCGCGGCATCTCGGAAGAGACCACCACGGGCGTGCATCGCCTCTACGAAATGATGAAGGCCGGCAAGCTCGCGGTTCCGGCGATCAAC
>CAIUCF010000061.1 GCA_903897565.1 uncultured Rhodospirillales bacterium
CAAGCAGACTGTCGGCATCAAATGGGACAGTGGCCTCGTCGCGCAGGGGATCCCGTGGGAATACTTCCTCGACAAGGTCCTCCCCGGAATTCGGAAGCTGCCGCTAGGCTCGAAAACCTTTGACCGTTACGACGAAGTAGAGCGCGAGGCGATCAGCGACAAAACGCTCAATACGCTGAGCGTCTACTATATTAAGAATCCGCAGCAGATTTATGGACGGCTGAAGCGCTATGTCGATGCCACCACGAAATATAAGCCGCGGCCCCAGTACCAATCCGCTCTTGATCTGGCCGAGATCGACAAGAAGTCCATCCATCTCGCAGTGCCGGATTTTACGTCGGCCGAACAATGGCATCACGTCATGCGGGCGATTCTCTACGCCAAGGAGCGCAAGGTGACGCTGGTGGTCACCCGGATCCTGCCGAAGTGACTCGGCGCTTTTGTCCTGTTCGGATTGTCGAGACGGCATAGAATTGGCCCGCCACCCTGATCGATCCGGAAGGATCCGTACGCCGATGCCGCCCACCCGCAGCGATCTTCTCACCAGCCTGGCTTCCCCGCTGGCGCAGCGCGTCAAGCGGCGCATCGTCGGCGAGGTGCGGGCGGTGTTCAACGACAAATCGCGCGGCGAAACGCCGGTGGTGCGCTCCGACCAGGGCTTGTTCGCGCCCGATTCCGTGGTGCGCCGGGTCCATGGCGACGTCACCACCATGATGGTCGGCGGCGTGGCGGCCCTGCTGTTGCAGATGCTGCATCCCGCGGTGCTGGCCGGGGTCTGGGATCACTCGAATTTCCGTGAGGATATGCACGGGAGGCTGCGCCGCACCGCGCGCTTCATCTCGGTCACGACCTACGGTCATCGCGACGACGCCGAGGCGGTGATCGCCCGGGTGCGCGGCATCCACGCCCGGGTCGGCGGGATTCTGCCGGACGGCACGCCCTATCGCGCCGACGAGCCGCGCCTGCTGGCCTGGGTCCATGTCACCGAGGCCGCGAGCTTCCTCGCCTCGTGGCGACGCTACGGCGATCCGGGCATGGCGGGGCGCGACCAGGATCGCTATTTCGCCGAATTCGCCCGCGTCGCCGAGGCACTGGCGCCGATCCGGTGCCGCGGAATCGTGCCGAGGCCGAACGGCTGATTGCCACGATGCGAGGCGAGTTGCTGAGTGACGCGCGCTCCCGCGAGGTCATGCGCATCCTGCTGTCGCAACGCGCCCAGAACCCCGCCGCGGAGCCCATCCAGGCGATCGCGTTTCGCGCCGCGATCGACCTGCTGCCGTCCTGGGCGCGGGAGCTTCATGACTTGCCGCGGCCCATGTTGACTCGGCCCCTGGTGCGCGCCGGCACCCTGGGCATTGCGCGAACCTTGCGCTGGGCTTTTCGCTGAGACGACGCCTGGTCAGCCGATTGACTATATACCGACTGGTCGGTATGTTTTGAAAATGACTGTCGAAACCTTGCCAAAACCGAGCCGCGAAAGCGCCCGCGTCAAGCTGCTCCGCGCGGCGGTCGAGGTGATCCGGGCAAAGGGCTATAGCGCGACTTCGGTCGATGAACTTTGCGCTGCGGCGGGTGTTACTAAGGGCGGGTTCTTCCACCATTTCGACAGCAAGGAGAGCCTCGCCGTGGCCGCTGCCGGGTTCTGGTCGGAGACGACGGCGGCGCTGTTCGCCGCGGCGCCGTATCACGACTACGCCGCGCCGCTCGACCGCGTGCTCGGTTATATCGACTTCCGCGCGAGCCTTATCGCCGGGCCGCTCGCCGGGTTCACCTGCCTCGTCGGCACCATGGTGCAGGAATGCTACGGCACCAGCGCGGCGATCCGCGACGCCTGCGGCGCCAGCATCTTCGGCCATGCCGAGAGCCTCGAGGCCGACCTCGACCTCGCGCTGGCGCAATATGCGGTCAGGGGAACGACGGCGCGTTCGCTGGCCCAGCATACCCAGGCCGTGCTGCAGGGCGCTTTCATCCTGGCCAAGGCCGGCGGCGGCCATCAGGCGGCGGCGGCCAGCGTCGCCCATCTCAAGCGCTATGTCGAATTGCTGTTCCAACCAACGAAGGGAGGTGGACCATGACCACGAAGCCGAGCCAGTTCATTTGGTACGAGTTGGTGACCAGCGACGCCGATGCCGCGAGCCGTTTCTACGGCGCGGTCGTCGGCTGGGCGGTCCGCGACAGCGGCACGCCGGGGATGGACTATCGCCTGTTGTCGATCGGCGATGCCGTGGTCGGCGGCATGATGACGATCCGGCCCGAGGCCGCGGCCAA
>CAIUCF010000062.1 GCA_903897565.1 uncultured Rhodospirillales bacterium
ATCTTCGTCGCCTTCCTCCGCCGCGGCCTGCCGGAAAGCCCGCGCTGGCTCGCCCAGCACGGCCGGATCGCCGAGGCCGATCGCGTCCTCGCCGCGATCGAAGCCAAGGTCGAAGCCGAGTACGGCCGCAGGCTGCCGGCGCCGGCGGCCTCCGTGCCGGTGGCGAAGGCCGGCCGCTTCGCCGATCTCTGGGTCGCCCCGATCCGCGGCCGCGTCATCCTGATGAGTGTGTTCAATGTCTTCCAGACCGTCGGCTTCTACGGCTTCGCCAATTGGGTGCCGTCGCTGCTGATCCATCAGGGCATCACGGTCGCGACTAGTCTCGGCTACACCACCCTGATCGCGATCGCCGCGCCGATCGGCCCGCTGCTCGGCTTCTTCTTCAGCGACCGCATCGAGCGCAAGACCGCGATCGTCGCCGCCGCCGCGGTCATCCTCGCCTGCGGGCTCGTCTTCGGCCAGGCACGCAGCTCCGGCATGATCGTCGCCATGGGCGTCGGCATCACGCTCGCCAGCAATATCCTGTCCTACAGTCTCCACACCTATCAGCAGGAACTGTTCCCGACCGGAATCCGTGCCCGCGCCGCGGGTTTCGTCTATTCCTGGAGCCGGGCCTCGGCAATCTTCAGCGCCTTCGTCATCGCCTTCATCCTGCAGCGCTTCGGCACCGCAGGCGTGTTCGCCTTCATCGCCGCCGCCATGATCGGCGTCATGATCACGATCGGCGTATTCGGCCCGCGGACCCGCGACCGCGCGCTGGAGGAAATCTAGCCTGGAGCCGGTCGTGTCAATGTGTATAAAGCGGCAAGCGGGGGCGGCGGCGCCTGCGCGAAGATGGGGACATGTGGCTTGCGCAACGTGATCAGTAAGATCCAATGAGGCTCGCAACCCCGCCCATTGGGAGACGGCCCCCTTGGTGGTTCTATCTCCTGTTGCCGCTGTTCCATTTCGCCAGCGTCAAGCTGTCGTTCTTCTGCGCCGTGACGCCGGAGAACGAGGTCGTGGTCTGGCTCCCGAATGCCGTGTTGCTGGCGGCGCTGCTGCGCTTCCACGGCCAGCGCGCCTGGTTGATGGCGAGCCTGACCTTTGCCTCCGACCTCATCGCCAATCTGCCCGAGTTTCCCTGGCCCGAAGCTGTGCTGCTGTGCCTGATCAATATCTTCGAGGTCGGGGCGACCTTCGCGCTGATGCGCCGCGTCGGTGCCTCGGCGGATCGCGCCGGGGTGCAGGACTTCGTCAAGTTCATGGCGGTCGGCCCCCTGCTGAGCGCGATGCTCGCAGGCTTCCTCGCCGCGGCGATCCTGAAGTCCTTCGACCCCGCTGCCGGTCCGCTACTGGCCTTGATGCGGCTCTGGTGGTTCGGTGACGCCCTCGGCCTGCTGATCTACACGCCGCTGCTGCTGGCCTTTCTGCGGCGCGCCGATGAGGCGGAGCCGATGAGCCGGTTCGACTGGGCCGTGCTCGTGGCGACGCTGCTGCTGGCAGGCGTCATCTTCTCCGCCCGTGGCAGCGCCGTCAGCGGCCTGCCGGCGACACCAAATCTCTTGCTGCCCTCCGTGCTCTATATGGCCGTGCGCCGAGGCGTCCGCGCGACCGCGGTGGCCGTGGCGTTGATTTCGCTGGCGACAGCATGGGTGTTGACGACCGGCCGCGACCCGTTCGGCGGCGTCGCGGTCTATCTCGCGATCATGCGGGCGCAGGAATTCATCCTGACCCTCGCGATCCTCGGCCTCGGCTTCTCGGTCTTGCTGCGCGAACTCAAGGCCACCGAGCACAGCCTCGAAAATAAGGTCAAGGAACGCACCCGCGAACTGGAGGAATCGAACGCCAAACTCGCGACCTTGAGCACGACCGACAGTCTTACCGGCCTCGCCAACCGGCGGCGTTTCGACGCTGCGCTCGCCGATGAATGGGCCCGCGCGCTGCGCACCGGGCAGCCGCTGGCCCTCGCCCTGCTCGATATCGACCTGTTCAAGAACTACAATGATTGCTATGGCCACCAGCGCGGCGACGAGTGCCTCGCCAGAGTTGCCGCCAGTTTCAGCCACAATATCCATCGCGGCGGCGACCTCGCAGCGCGCTATGGCGGCGAGGAATTCGCCTTCATCGCGCCGGCCACCGAAGCCGAGGGCGCGCTACGGATGGCGGAAACCGTCCGTAGCGCCCTGGAGGCGCTGCGCCTGCCCCATGACGGCTCGCCCTTCGGCATCGTCACCGCGAGCCTCGGCGTCGCCGTGATCACCCCATCCCTCGGGACGACCGCCGAGCAGCTGTTGAAGCTGGCGGACGACGCGCTCTATCAAGCCAAGAAGCAGGGCCGCAACCGGGTCATCCAGGCCGATGCCGAGACGGTGACCGATCGCGGCCTGCTGTCCTCTGACCGACCTCAGGCGTAGTTCTGCGGCCGACGCCCCGACCAGGGCAATGCCTGCTCGAGCTGCGCGGCAAGGCTATAGAGGGTCTCCTCGTCACCCATCCGGCCAACGAACTGCATCGCGAGCGGTAGCCCCGACTTGGCCTGCCACAGCGGCAGCATGATCGCCGGCTGGCCCGTGGTGTTGTAGAGCGCGGTGAAGGTCGAATAGTTCTGAATGATGTGCTTCCACCAGCCCATCATGTCGAGATTGGCCGCGTTCTGGTCGAGCTCGCCGAGCTTGGCGACGTCACGGCCGAGGCCGGGGGTCAGCACGACGTCATAGCCGCGAGTGGCGGCGCAGGCCTGGCGGGTGACCTTGTTCTGCATCGCCATCGCTTCTTCGAGCTGTATGCCCTTCAGGCTATGGCCGTATTTATAGACCTCGAGGGTGACGGCCTCGGCGGTATCGGGGCCGACCTTGCGACCGGTGGCTCGGGCGAACCCGTCCATGAAATAGCTCAAGGTCACCGCCCAGAGCCGGATCGTCGATTCATTGAAGTCATCGGCATCGTAATCGATGCGCACGTCCTCGCAGGTGTGGCCGAGATCGGTCAGCAGCTTGCGCGTATCGGCGAGCCGGGCGAGATTTTCCGCCGAGGTTTCGCAACCGCCGGGCAGGCGATCGACCACGCCGATCCGCAGCGAACCCGGCGGGGTCATCGCGGCGGCGAGAAAGCTGCGCTTGGGCGGCGGCGCCGAGTAGAAGGCACCGTCATCGGCGCCGTGGACAGCATCGAGCAGGGCCGCGGAATCGCGAACCGTGCGCGTCTCGGCGAATTCGACCGCCAAGCCCCACAGGAAGATCCCGATATCCGGCCCGGTCGCGGTACGGCCGCGCGAGACCTTCATGCCGACCACGCCGTTGCAGGCCGCGGGAATCCGGATCGAGCCGCCACCGTCATTGGCATGGGCGACCGCGACCATGCCGCTGCCGACCGCCGCGCCGGCACCACCCGAAGAACCGCCGACCGAATAGCCGAGATTCCAGGGATTGCGCGTGGGGCCATAGAGCAACGCCTCGCTGTTGGCGTTGAACGCCATTTCCGGCGTCGTCGTGGTGCCGACGGTAACGAAGCCCGCCTGCTTGAAACGGGTCATCAGTGCGGTATCGTCGTCGTAGCGAATACCCTTGCCGAGCCGCGAGCCGCCGGACGAGACCATGCCCTTGAAATGCATGCCGAATTCCTTGACCAGGAACGGTACGCCGTGGAACGGGCCGGCGGGCAGCCCGGCCTTGATCTCGGCCAGCGCGTGGTCGCGCAACTGCTGGACGACGCAATTGACCTTGGGGTTGACGCGTTCGATCGCGTCGATCGCGCTGTCGACCAGATCCGTCGCGCTGACCTCGCGCCGCCGCACCAGCTCGGCGAGGCCGAGACCATCGTATTTGCTATATTCCGGGATGATCATTGTTTCGTCTCCCTTATCGAAACAACCATGGAAATCATGGCGTTAACCGGGAGTATAAGCGCCTTGTCGAGACCAACAATTACCCGAAAGGGTTATGTCGGGAGGCGGGTTAGGCCGGCCGTCCATCGAGCAAACCGAGGGCACTGGCCGAGGCCACCGCCTGTGCGATAGTACGGGCGTTAAGCTTGCCCATGGCGGATTTGCGCTGCCGCCGCACTGTCTCCGCCGAGCGGCCGGTTGCCGCTGCCGTGGCCACCGAACTGTAGCCGGCTGCAGCGTAGCGCAGGCATTCTCGCTCCCGCGGCGACAGCGGGCCGGCGCCCGGCGCGACGCGCTCGCGACCGAGCCGCGGCGCGACCGCGCTATGGAACTGATGAGCAAGGACGAACAGGCGCTCGCTCGCCGCCGCCTCTTGTCGTCGCCAGCCGCCGACCCGGTCGCGCGCCAGCCCGCTGACGAAGGCGAAGCGACCCCCCGGCAGGTGGATCGGCACACTCATGCCGTCACGGAACCCGAGATCGTCGACATACTCGATCGCCTCGCGTTGCAGCGGCGACAGCCATGCCGCCCCTTTCACCTCGTTCCAGTCGAGCGGCAGGGTTCGTTCGTAGCAGGTCCAGAGATAGGGGTCATGACGGCCGAACCGCGACCAGCCGCGCTGCCAGCGGGTGGGAAAATTGCGTGACGCAATATCCGCCGCGATCCAACCACCGTCGCTGGTCCGCACCTGAGGCATATAGGCATAATCGATCGCGTCGAAGCCGAGCCGCCCGGCCTGATCCGCCAGGATGTCCAGTGCATGGTCGAACGAACGAGCGCCACTGAAAACCGGATCGATACTCACGGGAGACGTTCCTCCTGGCCTAGGCCCTTCACCCATCCGCGGCCGCCGCGGGATGAGGCCCAGATAGCGCCATCTTGAGCGCCCGAGCCGGAGGTCAGAGTAAGTCCCCAAGCCGCATCACGTCCACTGCGGTGAATCCCGCCGATCGAGCGAATGACGTTGCCATTTTCCGCCGGAAGCCCATGGGTACGCGAAACAAACATCGACGATTAATGATTTCGTGCCAGATATAGCGTTGGCTACCCTGCCTCGGAGCCGTCGGAGGCGAGATGGTCGAAGCACTTCTTTTGAGAACGCAATCTCTATGTCGATCGCACTTTTGCTGGCCGAATTGACTGATCCGAAGCTCAGCGCCTTCGTCGCATCCTGGAACGAAGTCCGCGGCGACCGTCTCGTGCCGCGCTGGCGTGATCTCGATATCGCCGGCATGAAGCATGTTCTGCCGTACATCTGGTCCTGGGAATATGATCGCGCGACCGATGTCTTCACCGGCAAGCTCGCCGGCGAGGAAGTCCTTGAAGTCATCGGTCGCGGATTGCGCGGCGCCAAGGCCCATGAGTTCTACACGCCGGCGCAATACCGAGCGGTTTATGACTGGAGCCGACGCGTCGTCGTCGAACAACTCGGTGTCGTCATAACCGGGCAAGTTTTCGGCCATATGGGTTCTGGAGCGATCGGACAACGTGTCGGCCTCCCTGTTGCCCTCAAGGGCGATACCGCCGACCTCATTCTTGGCGTCACCCTGTTCGACTTTCGCCAGACCGGCGCAGGCTCGATCCGCGATTCCCTCACTTTCGGGAATCCGAAGTTCTTTACGCTCGAGCGGTAGTCGGCTGCGGCGGACGCGCCTCAGAAATTCTCGACCCAGGGCCGCAGTTCGATTTCCCAGGTCCAGGCGTTGCGCGGCTGGTGAAGCAGGTCCAGGTAGCTCTGGGCGATGGCGTCCGGATCGAGCGTGCTGTCGGGCCGATCGACGGGATCGAGGCGGCTCGCGCTGCGGATGGCGCCGTCGATGACGACATGGGCGACATGGATGCCCTTCGGCGCCAATTCGCGGGCGATACTCTGGGCGAGACCACGCAGGGCGAACTTGCCCATGGCAAAGGGCGCCGACTGCGCATAGCCCTTGACGCTCGCAGAAGCGCCGGTCAGCAGGATCGTACCGCGCCCCCGCGGCAGCATGCGCCGCGCCGCCTGTTGCGCGACCAGGAAGCCGCCGAAGGCCGAAACGGTAATCGCCTGCGCCACCGCCGCTGGGTCGAGGTCGATCAGTGGCCCGCGCTGGCGGCCGCTGGCGTTGTAGATCACCACC
>CAIUCF010000063.1 GCA_903897565.1 uncultured Rhodospirillales bacterium
ATAGGATCCGGGTAGATTTTGTGCTCCGGCGAACGAGCTTAACCGCACAGCAGTCGAGGCAGGGGAGGGCTGGCCATGAGCGCAGGCAACCGGCAAAACGTTATCGATCCGAAGAAACTCGACCTTCACGACGCCAACATCAAATCAGTCGCCATCGATTTTGCCGGGCGAATTGTTTCGGTTGTGTTCGATATGTCTCGTGCCTGGCAGCACCCGTCTGAACATGAGTTGTCGATGACATTTACGGGCGTAACCTCGCTGGCCGATCTGTATGATCTTGAGCGTTTGGCCGACCACGCCTTCGCAGGAAACGTCTCGTCCTGGTCTCCCGGCAACAGCGCGCGGCCGACATTTATACACCTCGCTGCCGGAACTATGAGTATCCGGGCCAAGAGTCTTCGGATCGAGTCCGGCGACACGGAGCTTCACGAGCCGACCGTTTCCTGAGACATCACCCCCCCACCCGACCCACCCCCATCGAGGGGGGGGGCTTTTATCGCGAGCGCAGCGCTGCTAGGGTCCGGCGCACGACAATCAAATCAAGAGTAGGGAGGATCTCATGTCACTCGAAGGCAAGATTGCGCTGGTTACCGGGGCGACCGGCGGCATCGGGGCTGCCACCACACGGCTGTTCGTCGCCAAGGGCGCGACCGTGATCGCGACCGATCTCGACCAGAAACTGCTCGACGCGCTGGCCGCCAGCCTGCCGGCCGACAAGATCGTCACCCTCGCCGGCGACATCACCGAGGAGGCGCTCAACAGCCGCCTCGTCGACCTCGCGCTGGAGAAGTTCGGCCGCCTGGACATCGCCTTCCTCAATGCCGGGATCGGCGGCGAGCTGGCGCCGACCCATGACTACTCGACCGCGATGTTCGAGAAGGTCATGCGCATCAACTGCACCTCGGTGTTCTTCGGCCTGAAATACGCGCTGCGGGCGATGCTCGGCGGCAATGGCGGCTCGATCATCTGCACCTCCTCGGTACAAGGGCTGCAGGCCTGCGGCTATACCCCGGCCTATACCGCCGCCAAGCACGCGGTGATGGGCATGGTCCGCAATGCCGCGCTCGAATACGCGCGCCACAATATCCGCGTCAACGCCGTCAACCCCGGCGCGACCGACACCAACATGATGCAGATGGTCGCCGACACGCTCGGCCACGGCAATCCGGAGAAGGTGCGCAATTCCTTCGAAGCCTCGGTGCCGATGGGCCGCTACGCCAGGCCCGAGGACATTGCCAGCATGGTCGCCTATCTCGCCGCCGACGAGTCCGCCTACATCACGGGCATGCCGCATGTCGTGGCCGGCGGCATGACCACGCATTGGTGCACGCCGATGCAGCTGCCGGTCAACTGAGCGAGCCGGTGATCAGCCGGGCCCTAGAGCAAAATGTGATTCGATGGAATCATCGAATCACATAAAATTGCTCTAGAATCATAAAGTTATAGAGCGGATTCACGCGTTCGACGTTTCCGTCGAAACGCGATCCGCTCTAAGGCCCGGCTGCGCCGACGATTGAACCCGGCCAGCCCGAATAGCGCCGCGGCGAACATCGACAGGCCGCCCGGCAGCGGCGTCGCCGCGACCTCGCCGATCGTCGGCGTGCCGAGATCGAAGATCTGATTGCTGAGCGAGAAACCGCTGGCGTCGAGGTTGGCGAAGACCGCATTGAAATCCGCGGTATCGCTCGATGGCGGATCATAGAGCATGAACGAGCCCTGCAGCAGGGCCGACGCCGAGTTCGACAGCAGCGAGAAGGCGATCGTCACGGTATCGATGGTGCCGGCGGCATTGACCACATTGGTCATGTGGCCGCCACCGGTGAAGCCGATCGTGCTGAAATTCGACGCGTAGAGATAGAGATCGCCCCCGGCCAAATCCTTGGTGTTGATCGAAAAGGTCAAGGTGTCGTTGATCGTCGCCGGGCCTATCATGCCGAGCTCGTAGCCGGCCCCGATGCTGCCGCTGCCGAGCACTTTGGTGCCGGCCGGGCCGATCCCCGGCACCGCCAGAGCGGTCGGCAGGGCGGTCGCCGCGGCGTAGTTGCTGCTGCCGGCGACATTCGGATAGCCGGCCTGCCCGGTATCGGCGAAGGAATCGCTGGCGATCGAACCCGCGGCCTGGACCTTGCTCACCGCCGTCACCCCGACATGGGCGGGCACCGTGCCGGCCGGTTGGTTGCTCGCGCTCGCCGTTACCGTGCCGATGGCCGGTCCGGTATTGTTGATCTCGGCATGCGCGGTCGCCGTTCCCGACAGCGCGTATTCCTTGGTCGCGCTGTTGTAGCCGCCCTTGCCGGCGAAGGCATCGGCCTCGGCCGAGAGCTTCGTCGTCGGACTGGTCGTGGTTAGGGCCGCGAAGGCATTGCCGTTGCCGCCCATGGCGGCCAGGCCGCCGGCACTGCCGCCGCCGGTACCGCCGGTCGCCTTGGCGAAGATCGACGCCGTCTTGTCGGTTTCGCTGGTAAAGCCGAGATGTGAGCTGGCGTTACCGGCGAGCCCGCCGGTGCCGTTGCCCGTCGCATTGCCGCCGGCGCCGCCGGTCGCACCCTGGGTCAGGATCAAGCTGCCGCCCGTGGTCTTGCCGCCGACGACATCGGTGACACTGCTGTCTGTCCCGGCACCGCCATCCGCGCCGTTGAGGCCCGCGCCCCCGCCACCGCCAATCTGGAACGCGGAAGCCGTCACGACCCCCGCGCCGGTCGAGATCCCGTAGACCGGGAGGCCGGTGCCGGCGATGGCGATCGTGGCAGCACCACCCGCACCACCGACCGCACCCGCGCCGTTACCACCGCCGCCGAGACCGCCGATCGCGGTCGCCGAAATCGTGATCGCCGCCTTCGAACTGCCGGAACTCCCCTGCGCCGAAGCCGTCGCCGTGCCGCCATCGGCACCGCTGCCACCGGTCCCGCCGGCCGCGCCGGCGCCGCCGGTCGCCATGGCGCTGCCCGTGGTGGCCAGCGCGCCGGTCAGGTTCAAGCTCGCGGTCGCAGTCCCGCCGATCTGCGAGGCGTCGCCTTGGTCGACCGTACCGCCGGCGCCGCCGACCGCAGCGCTCGTCGCCGTCACCGACGTGCCGGTGATCGTATTCGTGGTCTCGTCGAAATCCAGCGCCGAACTGGCCGTGCCGGCAACACCGCCGCTACCCCCGCCGATCCCGGCACCGCCGGCGCCACCGATGGCGGTCTGGCTGAGCGTGAGCTTGCCGCCATGGGTCTGGCCGCCGACGGCATCGGCGAGGCTCGTCGAGCCGCCCGCACCGCCATCGGCGCCACCAGTTCCCGTACCACCGGCGCCGCCGGTCGCGGTGGCATTCACCGTGATATTGCCGCGGGTCGGCGCATTGCCGTAGCCGGTCGCGGTGGCGACGCCGCCACTCCCCGCCGTACCGGTGCCATCGGTGCTGCCGCCGGCGCCACCGATCGCGACGGCATTGGCGGTGGCGGCGGCCCCGGCCGGCGAACCGGCGACGATCGCGAGGTTGGCCGTGGCGTCGGCACTGGCCGTGGCGCCGTCCTTGCCGGTGCTGCCCTGGCTGCCATTTCCGCCCTGGCCGCCCGTCGCGCTCGCCGTACCCGTGAGCGCGGCCGTGCCGACCGCGCGCAGCTTGGCGATCGCGCCGCCGGCAAATCCGGTCGTGCCGCCGGCTGCGGCCCCGCCATTGCCACCCAGCGCAGAAGCGGTCACGGCCAGCGTCACGCTCTTATTGCTGTTGGCGCTGTCGTCGAACACCATGTCGGACTCGGCGGCGCCGCCGTCGCCGGCAATCCCGGTATCGCTGGCGCCACCATTGCCGCCCTGGGCGGACTGCAGCAGGGTCAGCGTCCCGCCCCGGGTCGAGCCGGTGACGACATTGCCCGAGATGATGGTCGCGGCGCCGGCGCCGCCGGTCGCGCCGCTGCTGCCGGCGCCGCCATCGCCGCCGCGCTGCAACCCGGAAACGCTCACCGTGCCGGCGCCAGTCGCCGTGCCGCGGACACTGGTCAGCAGGCCATTGCCGCCGCTGCCCCCTGCCATACCGGCGCCGGCCGCGCTGCCGCCGCTGCCGCCCGCTGCCGTGACCGTCAGGCTGCTCGCGCTCTTGACGATGAGCGTGGAGCCGGAGGCATAGCCGTCGCCGCCCGCGCCGCCCGCGCCCTGCACCGGCCCACCGAAATACGGCACCGCAGAGCCGCCGACACCACCGGTCCCGGTGGCCGTCACCGTGAAGGGCGAGGCCGTCGTCGTCGTCGCGTCGAGAATGCTGGTCCCGGCGCCGCCATGGCCACCGGTGCCGCCATAGGCGACATTGCCACCGGCGCCACCCGTTGCGCCCTGAGTGAGGGTGAGCGTGCCGGAGGTCGAACCGGACAGTGCGTCGGTGACGCTCGCGGCACCGCCATCGCCGCCATTGGCGCCGTAAACGCCGAATCCACCGGCGCCGCCGGTCGCCTGCCCGGTCACCGTCACGGCGCCGTTCTTGACCTGGGTACCGGAGACGGTGCCCAGGGTCGCCGCGCCGCCGGTGCCGCCATATTTGCCGGCGCTGCTCTTGGTGCCGCCGGCGCCGCCGGTCGCGGTCGCGTTGACCGTGACGGTATCGGCGGCATCGGTGCTGTTGCCGAGCCCGGCTGCCGACGCCGTGGCGTCCCCGCCGCCGGCGCTGTTCTGACTCGTCGAAGCGCCGCCATTGCCGCCGATGGCGACGGCGTTGGCGACCACCTTATGTTCGCCGATCAGAGAGATCGCGGCCGAGCCGGCGCCGCCCTTGCCGGCGGTCGCGCCGCTGCCGCCATTGCCGCCGATCCCGGTCGCGGTCCCGACCAGGGTCGCCGCGAGCGCATCGCTATAGCCGAGTGTCGACTCGCCCGCGCCGCCGACGCCGCCGCTGCCCGTGGTGGCTGTACCGCCGACGCCGCCGGCGCCGGTCTGCGACAGGGTCAGGGTGCCGCCGACCGACTTACCGGAGACGGCATTGGTGACATCGATCGCCCGGCCATCGGCCCCGCTCTCGCCGCCGCCGCCGCCGCCGCCCGTCAACACAATGCTGGCAATCGCGTTGGCGATGCCGTTGCTGATCGCACTGGCGCTGCCCGTGGCGCCGCCCCCGGCGGCGCCGATCGATCCGATGCCACCGGAATTGCCACCATTGCCGCCGGTCGCGATCGCCGTCGCCGTAACGCTATCGGACGCCGTCGTCCCATCCCCGGTCGCGGCGGCCGTCGCGCTGGCATCGGCCCCTGCGGTGCCCGAGCCGTCCGTCGGATCAGGACCGAGATAGGAACCCGGATAGATCGCGTAGCTGCCGGCCTGGAGCGGCTGGAAGCTGCCACCGAAGCCGCCCGTGGCACTGGCCGTGGCGCTGACCTGATGCGCCCCGGTCAGATCGATCGAAGCGATCGCCGCAGCGCCCTTGCCGGCGATCACACCGGCGCCCCGCGGCGCCTCGCCGCCGGATTGCGCCATGCCGCCGCCGCCGCCGAGCGCCGTCGATGTCCCCTGGAGGATCGCGCTCTGGGTGTCGTTGGCAGTGTCGTCGAAGGTCAGCTCCGAGGTGGCGGTGCCGCCATCTCCGGCCTGACCGGCGACAAAGGCGCGATACGGGCTATAGGGTGTGTAACTATAGTGGTTGGGGCCGCTCGAGCCGCCATAGCCGCCGGTCACGGATTGATTGAGAATCAACGTCCCGCCATCGGTGACGCCGCTGACCGCATCGGTCGCGCCGACCGAGGCGCCGTTGCCGCCATTGGCGGCGTGGTCGCCGACGGAATCGCCATAGTCATAGCCGCTGCCGCCGCTGCCGCCATGCAGGTAGCCGTTGACCGTCACGGTCCCGGTGCCCGTGCTTTCACCGCGGACCGCACCGAGCGTGGCGCTGCCGCCATTGCCCGAGGCGTTGCCGCCGCCGAAGCCGGCACCGCCCTGGCCGCCATTCGCGGTTGCCGTCACCGTGACATTTGCGGTCTTGCTGGTCGTTGCGCCATGGGCGCTCGCCGTGCCGGTGCCGCCATCATAGCCCGTGGCGAAGAGGAGGCTGAAGCCGCTGGTATCGCCGCCGCCGCCGACGCCGCCCGGCGCGGCGTTGATGAAACCGTTGCTGAACGCCGTGGCGTTGACGACGCCGCTTCCGGTCAGGTCGATACGCGCGGTGGCGCTGCCGCCGGGAGCGGCCGCAAAACCGCCGCTGCCGCCATTGGCTGCTGCGGTTCCGGTCAGGATCGCACTCGTGGAGTCCGTGATCGAGAGGGTCGATGACGCATTGCCGGCGCGCCCCGCGGCACCAGCGAGGCCAATCCCGGCCTTGCCCCCGACCGCGGCCTGATAGAGCACCAGGGTGCCGCCGTCCGTCGACCCACCGACGGCCCCGGCAATCACGCTGTCGGCACCATCGCCGCCGCCGAGAGCGCCGCTGCCACCGGCACCGCCGATCTGGGTCGCGCTCGCCGTCGCGGTTCCCGCGCCGGCAATCGCGGCGTAAACGCTACTGATCACGGCGGCGCCGCCCTTGCCACCGGTTCCGCCATTGAGGGACGCACCCCCGGCGCCACCGATGGCGAAGGCCGAAGCGGTCACGGAAGCCCCGGATGCCGTGCTGCTGCCCGTGGCCATCGCCGTGGCGCTACCCTGTCCGCCGTCGCCGCCATTACCGGTTTCGCTGCCGAACTGATTGCCCCCGTTGCCGCCGGCACCGCCCTCCCCGACGGCGTCGGCTTCGATCGGGTTTGCGCCGCTCATGCTCGTCGAAGCAGCTCCCGAGCCGCCGGCGCCGCCGTTGCCGGCCAGAATGCTGCCGCCGGCGCCGCCGGTTGCCAAGGTCGAGGCGACGCCGAGCGCGGCGCTACCACCGCTGCCCGAGAAGCTCGCGATCGCATTGCCGCCTTTGAAGCCCGGAGCGCCGGCGCCGCCCTGCGCCACTTCGCTCAGGTAGAGGTCGCCCAGGGTAGACCCGGAGACAGTATTGTTGTTGGTGGCATCGCCCCCGGCGCCGAGGGTGCCGTCGGCGCCGAAGAGCTCGGCATCGGCACTCGCGCTGCCATGGACCGCATGGGCCTCGGCATGCACTGTCGCGTGGCCGAGGCTGCCGCCGGTGCCGCCTTTCGCGGCGGCAACCGCAAGGGCGTTACCCCAGTATCCCGTCGTCGTTGCGGACGCGGTTGCCGAAGCGTCGCCACCATTGCCATTGATCCCGCCGCCGGGGCTGCCGCCGCCATCGCCGCCGCCGCCGAAAAACCCCGCGCCATAGGCACCACCGGCCTCGGCCGTCGCATTGACGTTGTTGATGCCCGTCAGCGAGATGCCGGCGCTGGCCTTGCCGCCGTTGCCGCCCGGAGCGGTGCTGCCGTCGAGCGTTCCCCCTTCGCCGCCATAGGCGATCGAGGTGCCGTCGAGCTCGTTCGCCTGGCCGTCGCTGAGCGTGAGATTGGAGGTGGCATCCCCGCCATTGCCGACGCTCGGCGACGGGAAATAATCCGGATCGACACTGCCGCTGCCGCCCTGTCCACCCGTCGACTGCTGCAGCAGGGTCAGGGTCCCGGTCGTGCTCCCGGTCACGCCATTGGTCAGGCTGCTGGCGCCCCCGGCGAGGCCGTCGCCGCTGTGGAGGGTGTAATTGTCCGATGGCCCTGCGACCCAAGTGGTATCTCCTTGGCCCCCGGTCTGGTAGGCGCTGGCGGAGACGTCACTACCATCGCTGCTCGACGCACTGGCATGGGCGGCATCGGTTGTCGCCGGAGCGGCGCCCCGAAGCCCGCCGCCGCCCGTGGCGTAGGCGGTCACGGTCGCTGCGAGCCCGCCGCCAGCCCCTGATCCCGTCGCCGTCGACGAAGCCGTCGCGGCTTGTCCCGCATTGGCGGTGCTGGTCACCGTCACGGCGCCGACGGTATTGACCGCCTGCGCCGTCGCGGTCGCGTTGCCACCGGCGGCGCCGTTGCCATGGACATCGAAGCTGGCGCTGCCACCCGTCGCATTGGCCGTCGAGACCGTGCCGTTCTCGTCGTCGACGACGGTATTGACGGTGGCTGTGGCGTTGCCGCCCACGCCAGGCGCGAAGCTATAGGGGATGTCGTTGTTGTCCGCATCCTTGGCCGAACCGCCGCCCGGGGCGCCGTACGCCTCGGCGGAATTATAGCTGTCGCCGCTGCTGCCGTCGGCCACGGCACTGCCGCCGGCGGCACCCTGAACATCGGGAAAGCTGCCGAACGACGAGACGTCCGCTGCGAAGCTTGAAGCAGGAAGAACGCCGCCAAGCGCGACGCAACTGCCGAGGAGGAGGCGCCGTAGCGCCCGGAGCCGATGGTTATGGCGAGGCAAGGTGCTGCTCCGAAATCACGGCGTCGCGGCCCCACCGGCCTACATGACGCCATTGGTATTCCTATACTACTGCAGAGTTAGATGGTTAATCAATAATTAATGTAGAATTATCGAGCAATTACTTGATGACATCACGAAAAAGACTTCGATTTTTCAAACAATTTAATCAGTGCGAAGTATATAATGCTCATCAACTACGCCTCGCGGATTGCCGATTACCCGCAGGAGTTCAAAGAAAATCTCGAGAAATCAATTATGGCGAATCCTCGATTGTATTGTGGCAAAGGAAATATCTCTTGCTTCCGATCGCAGAACGACAGGGGTCGAGCGGGTTCAGATAAAGATTGTTCCAGCCGGTTTTCAACGTAATGGGGTGTGCGAGCCAGCGCACCCGGACACCGCGCAAATCCGACGAAACCAGCCGCCGCCGGATATGCGCCGCATGCGCAGTCGCCTTGATCGCCGCGGCCTATCCCCGCTATATCACGGCTGCCCCGCTCGACCGCTGCCGCGGGTCAAGGTGCGGGCGTCTCTCTTGGAGCACTCATGGGCATACCGCAACTCGAAATCCTGCAGGTCGGTAGCCTGCGCATGCGCGTCGCAACCCTCGGCAGCGGCCCCCTGGTGATCCTGTGCCACGGCTTTCCCGAATCCTGGCATTCCTGGCGCCATCAGATTACGGCGCTCGCCGCGGCCGGATATCGCGTCGCGGCACCCGACATGCGCGGCTATGGCGGCACCGACGCGCCGGTGGAGGTCGAGGCCTACACCCTGCTCCACCTCGTCGGCGACGTGGCGCAGCTGGTCGGCGCGCTCGGCGAGAAGCAGGCGGTGATCATCGGTCACGACTGGGGCGCGCCGGTAGCCTGGAACGCGGCGCTGCTGCGGCCGGATCTGTTTCGCGCCGTCGTCGGCATGAGCGTCGAATACACGCCGCCCTCACGCAGCAACATCCTCGCGGCCCTGGCGCAGCAGGGCATCAGTACCTTCTACATGCAGTATTTCCAGCCCCCCGGCGTTGCCGAGGCCGAGTTGGAGGCCGATCCCGAAGTCAGCATCCGCCGGCTCAGCTACAGCCTGTCCGGCGACGGGCCGCAGGATCGCACGATTGCCGGCGTACTCGCCCCCGGTGCCGGCTTCCTCACCGCCACCACCGATCCGACGGAGCTGCCGGGCTGGCTCAGCGACGAAGAGATCGCCTATGTCGCTGGTGAATTCCGCCGTACCGGCTTCCGCGGCGCCCTCAACTGGTATCGCAATTTCGGCCGCAACGCCGATCTGCTCGCCGCCTGGCGTGGATGTGCCCTGCGCCAGCCGGCACTGTTCATCGCCGGCGCCCGCGACGACGTCCTGAAATTCCCCGGCGCCAGGGCCCGGATCGACGGGCTGTCCCGCGTCCTGCCCGGCCTGCGCGGCACTCATATTCTGGAGGGCGCCGGCCACTGGGTGCAGCGCGAGCGCCCCGACGCGGTCAACGCGTTGTTGATCAAGTTCTTGAAAGGCCTGGAATAACGACAAGGAGGTAGGGTGGAAAAGCGCAAGCGCCTTCCACCAAATCACCTTGCCGGCAATGGCGGATGACGCTTCGCTCATCCACCCTACGGCGCCAGAACGGGCGTAATTCGCCGGATCCACCGTCCACGACGGCATGTTTTTTGCTTGGCAAAATGCCATGCAGATCGTGGTCCCCCCAGAGGTTTCTCACCTGCGTCGCACCGAAACGGTGCGGACATATGGGCGGATTCCGCTCGAACTCACCCAGTTCGACGCCGCCCCACACCAAACCCCGGATCCGGCCTCGGATAACTACATTCTCTGCCTCGCCCTGCGCGGCACCGTGCGCGCCGGGTTCAGCTTCGGCGATGGCTGGCGTCGCGCCGTTGTGCCGCCGGGCTGCTTCATGCCGATCACGCCGCCCGACACGCTTGGCGAATTCGTGATCGATGCGCCACACCGCCATCTGATGCTGGCCTTGCCGCGCGCCGCGGTGCTCGAGAGCAACCGCGGCGTATCCGGCTTCGGGCCGCTCCATACCGGGCCGTTCCAGGACAAGCTGGCAGCGCAGATTTGTCTGACCCTGTGGGAGGAGGCGAAATCGCCCACGGCCGATGAGCTGTTCGTCGATTGCATGCGCGAAGCCCTGGTGGCAGCGCTCACCCGCCGCGCCGCGCTGCGGCCGGTCGAGACCCGGTCGCGGCCGCTCTTCTCCCCCCGGCTCTGGGCGCGGATCGAACAGGAGATCGAGGCCAATCTGGCGGAGCCCCTGACCGTGGCGATGCTCGCAGCCGCCTCCGGCATGCGCGAAACACGGTTCCTGCAGGCGTTCCGGGCCAAGACCGGGATGGCGCCCTACCAATATGTCCTGCGCAAGCGGATCGAGCGCGCCCGCGACCTGCTGCTGACGTCGAGCCTGGGCCTCGCCGAGATCGCCCTGGCCTCGGGGTTTTCCGATCAGGCTCATATGACCGCAAGCCTGTCGCGCCATCTCGGCCGGACGCCGGGGGCGATCCGCCGCGGCGGGGCCTGAGCCCGCGCGAATTTTAAACGCGCGGATCTACAAGATTTCGCTGGCGAGACGCGGCGAACTGGTTCGGTGTCCACGGGTTTCGGGAGCCGAGACGATGTTCAAACGCAAGCTCAATCGGGTCGAGACGATCGCGCTGTCGGTGGCCGTCATCGCCATGATGGTCGGGATTTCGCTCAATACGCCCTTCGTCGCCGGCACTGCCGGCACCGCGGTGCCGCTGGTCTTCGTGATCTCGACGATCGGCGTGTTGTGTCTGGCGCAGTCCTTCGTGCGGCTGGCCGGCAAGGTCGGGCATGCCGGATCTGTCTATGGCCTGATCTACTACGCGCAAGGGCGCAACTACGGCTTCATGGCGGGCTGGGCGCTGCTGCTGACCTACGCCGTCTTCGTGACGGCGGCATTGTGCGGCTTCGGCCTGTTCGCAGCAGGGCTGCTCGATCCGGTAGTCAAGCTGCCCTGGCCGGTCTACGCACTGCTGTGCGGACTGCTGGTCTGGTTCATCACCGATCGCGACATCAAGCTCTCGACCCGGCTGATGCTGGCGATCGAGCTGTTCTCGGTGGCCCTGGTGCTGATCCTGGCCGTGATCATCGTCTCGGCCAAGCCCTTCACCCCGGTGCCGTTCGAGATCGGCGCGGCAGGAGTGGGTGGGCTCAGAGCCGGCCTGGTGTTCGGCGTGTTGACCTTCATCGGCTTCGAAGCCGCCTCGTCGCTG
>CAIUCF010000064.1 GCA_903897565.1 uncultured Rhodospirillales bacterium
ATACAGACCACTCACCCGAGACGGCGGACAACAACTCGCCATCAACAAACCCCTCTTCTACCAAGTCGACAACAACAACCCTCAATCCATCACAAGATCATGGAAATACTTGAATAACTGAATACAAACATGACGGATTCGTGAAATATCTTTCATGGCATGATTGCACCGCCCCCGCCGCGCGGAAAATCCGCTATGACATGCGTGACAGCGCCCGACGCGTATGCTTAAACCCCGGCTCAAGCTGGGGGGATGCACGCGTGTCTCTCGCTCCCGCTCAAGAACTGCGAAACCGCCTCAAGGAACCAACATGGCCCGCGTTATTGCTTCCCGCCGACTGATCGCTCCGTTTCTCGCCTCGACCGCTCTCGCTCTCATCGCGACGCTGCCGATCGCCCAGGCTGCGCCTGCTGGCGACCCCGTCGTCGCCCAGATCAACGGCAAGACATTCCATCGCTCCGACCTGACGCCCATCCTGCAGCGCCTGCAGCAGCAGAACCAGCAGCTCCAGGGCATGACGGCCGATGATCCGAACATCTATCCCCAGCTGGTCCAGCAGCTCGTGACCGGCGTTCTCGTCGTCGACGCGGCAGAGAAGGCCAAGCTCGATCGCGATCCCGCCTTCAAGAAGCGGATGAGCGAGCTGCACGCGACGATGCTGCAGAATTACTACGCTGAAACAATTATCACCCATGCCGCCACCCCGGCGACCGAGAAGGCGCTCTACGACAAGAAGGTCGCCAAGAACGAAGTGCCGCTCGAGGTCCATGCCCGCCATATCCTGGTCGGCACCGAGGCCGAAGCCAAGGCCGTGATCGACCAGCTCGACAAGGGCGGCGACTTCGCCAAACTCGCCCATGACAAGAGCCTCGACACCAACAGCGACGGCGGCGACCTGCATTGGTTCACGGCGCAGCAGATCCTGCCCGAGCTCTCGCAGGCGGCTTTCAACCTCAAGAAGGGCGAGTACACCAAGACGCCGGTGCACACCAAGTTCGGCTACCACGTCGTTCAGGTTCTTGATACCCGCCCGGCACCCCTGGAGGATATCCGCAACGACCTCGGCGGCGAGATCGCCCGCGACGCGATCCGCACCAAGGTCAGCCAGTTGCGGAGCGCCGCCAAAGTGACCCTGTACGGTCTCGACGGCAAGCCGGTCGCCTCGCCCGCGCAGTAAGACCTCGCCGATCGCGATTTCGGGCCACACGCCCGAGATCGCGATCGTCCCGTTCCCTCATCATCGACGAGCACGCCCGATGTCGGCCAGCAGCACTCCAGCGGTCTCCCCCCTCGCCCCCGCCGCTTTTCCCGCCCTGCCGCCGATCGCCGGCGTCAGGCTGGGCGCGGTCGCCGCGGGGATTCGCTACCGCGGCCGCCAGGACCTGATGGCGGCGGTGCTCGATCCAGGGACGAGCATCGCCGGCGTCTTCACCCGGTCGAAAGCCCCCGGTGCGCCCATCGTCTGGTGCCGTGAGATCCTGGGCACCGGCACGGCGCGCGCGATCATCGTCAATTCCGGCAACGCCAACGTCTTCACCGGCAAGGTCGGGCGCGATGCGGTCGCTGATACCGCCGCGCGGGTCGCCGCCGCGCTCGGCTGCGCGCCGAACGAAGTCTATATCTCCTCGACCGGCGTGATCGGCGAGATTCTGCCCGTTGACCGCGTGCTGAACGCCATTCCGGCGCTGATCGACAGCGTTTCCACCGAAGGCTGGACCACGGCGGCTAAGGCGATCATGACCACCGACACCTTTCCCAAGGGTGCAACGCGAACAGCCAAGATCGACGGTGTCACGGTGACCATCAACGGCTTCGCCAAGGGTTCGGGCATGATCGCGCCCGACATGGCGACGATGCTCGGCTATGTCTTTACCGACGCCGCGCTCCCGGCCGCGGTCCTGCAGACGTTGCTCAGCGCAGGGACCGAGAAATCCTTCAATTCGATCACGGTCGACAGCGACACCTCGACCAGCGATACCGTGCTGCTGGCCGCCACCGGCAAGGCCGGTAATGCAGCGATTACCAGCGCGACCGATCCGCGTTTGCGGGATTTCCGGCGCCAGCTCGACAGCCTGTTGCTCGACCTCGCGCAACAGGTCGTCCGCGACGGCGAGGGCGCGGAGAAATTCGTCGAGATCCGCGTGACCGGCGCCAAATCCGCGCGCGCCGCTCGCAAGATCGGCATGACCATCGGCAATTCGCCACTGGTGAAGACGGCGCTCGCCGCGAGCGACGCCAATTGGGGCCGCATCGTCGCCGCGGTCGGCCGCGCCGGCGAGGAGGTCGACCGCGATCGCCTGACGATCAAGATCGGCGGCACCGTGATCGCGACCGAAGGCGGGCTGGTGCCCGGCTATGACGAGACCCCGGTAGCCGCCCATATGCGCGGCCGTGAGATCCTGATCGAGGTCGATATCGGACTCGGCCGCGGCAAGTCCGCGGTGTGGACCTGCGACCTGACCCACCGCTACATCGACATCAACGGCAGCTATCGGAGCTAGGCGGGGTGAAACTCGTCCTCGTCGTCGCCGTCGCCCTGGTCGATACCGATGGCCGCGTGCTGCTGGCACAGCGCCCGCCCGGCCGCTCGATGGCCGGTTTGTGGGAGTTTCCCGGTGGCAAGGTCGAACCCGACGAATCCCCAGAGCAAGCCCTGATTCGTGAACTCCACGAGGAGCTGGCGATCGACGTCAAGGCGAGCTGTCTGGCGCCGCTCACCTTCGCCAGCCACGCCTACGACGATTTCCACCTGTTGATGCCGCTCTATGTCTGCCGCCGCTGGAACGGCATCGTCACCGCGCGCGAGGGCCAGCAGCTCGCCTGGGTGCTGCCCAATCGTCTCGCCGAATATCCGATGCCGGCGGCAGACAAGCCGCTGATTCCGATGCTGCTCGACCTGCTCTAAGTCTACAGATCGAGCACCAGCCGGCCGCCGCGCGGTCGCGCGCTGCACATGAGAACGGTACCGGCGGCACTCGGCTCGACCGGTTCGGTATACTCGACCTCCCCCGCGAGGACCGTGCAGACGCAGGTCCCGCACGAACCCGAGCGGCAGCCAAACCCCGGATTTAATCCCGCGCGCTCGGCGAGGCCGAGCAGATGCCGCGCCTCGTCGTCCCAGCGCACGGTGAGGCCGGATTTCGCGAACACCACCTCCTCACCCGGCGGCGCCGCCGCCGCGGGGGCCGGCGCATTCGGCGCTGCGCGGTCGATATGCTTCTGCAGGGTCGCGATCCATTTAGCCGAGAGGCCACGGGCGCGCTGAATACGGGTCAACGCATCGAGATCGCGGGTCGCGAACTGGCTGACGGCGATGAACTCGGCGACGGTCGGCGAGCCTTCCGCCACCTCGACCACGGATATCGCGTCGCCGGCCGCGACCTCGCCCTCTTCGAGCACCCGCAGGTAAAACCCGAGTTTGCGGCTCTTATGGAAGCGCGCGCTGAAATCGACGCCCGCCTCCATTCGCGCCACCAGCTTGAAGCAGGGAATCCGCGGCTCCGAGACCTGCACCGTCGCCGAACCCAGTTTGAGGATGTCGCCGATCCGCGCATTTTCTTCGGTAAGGCCGGAGATCGTCAAATTCTCGCCGAACTGGCCGAACGGCAGCGCCGGCCGGGCGATCTCCTGTTGCCAGAAAGCATAGTGCTCGATCGGGTAGGCGTAGGCCGCCATATCGACGCCGCCATGAACCCGGCGATCCGCCTGTTCGTCACCCTCGACATGATCGGTGAAGAGCCGGACCGGACCAGCGACCGCGGTCTTGAAGATGCCGGTGCGGAAGCTGGTGCCGCGATAGAGGATTTCCCGGATCGGGCTGGTGTTGACGGAAACGACACGCACGGGCTGGTCTCCTTCGGGCTCGATGTCAGGGAGTTTTGAGGGCGTCGATCAGGGAAACCTTGCCGCTGCCAGGCTTGAGCGGCTTCTGCTGGCTGTCGTGTGGCGCCCAGCCGGTCAGGGTCAGGAGTTGGAAACTCGCGGGAATCCGGCCGTCGGCGTCGCCATGGCGCTCGCGATAGATCGCCGCGGCGCGCAGCAAGGTCGCGCGGGCGGTGAAATTGTGGCGACGATCCTTGACGGCGTTGGTCTCTCCCATCGCCCGCAGGTCGCGGATCAGCGCGAACATGTCGGGATAGGTCACCGTCAGGATGTCGCTGTCGACCACCGGCAGGCCGAGCCCGGCGCGCTGCAGCAACCCGCCGGCGTCGCGGACATCGGTAAAAGGCGACACTCGCGGACTGGCGCCCGATACCGTCTCGATCTCGGCCTGGAGCAGCGCCGCGCGCAATTCCTTCAAGGTTTCGCCACCCCACATCGCCGCCAGCAGCAAGCCATCCGGCTTCAGGATATGGCGGATCTGCAACAGGCTGCCCGGCAGATCGTTGACCCAGTGCAGTGTCAGGGGGGCGATCACCAGATCGATCGAGCCGTGAGCGAAGGGCAGCATCTCCTCGTCGCAGACTACGCCGCCGGCGCGCGCGGCGAAGCCGTAGGCGAGATCGGCACTGATCACTCGCGCCGGGTGGCCGGCGTCTGCCAGGATGGTCGCGAGCTCGCCGTCGCCGCAGCCGAGCTCGAGCACGGTCGCGAAGCGCCGCTTGATGTCGTCGAGGCGGTCGACCAGACGCAACCGCGCCTCGTGGGCCAGAAAGCGGCCGGCCGCGGGGAGCGTCGCCGCCCGCTCGCGATGCCGGCGTGTGGTCGCGCGATCGAAAATGATGATGTCGCTGGTCATGGCGACAAGTATGGCGGAAACGGCGCCGCTCTGCCAACCCGGCCGAATCCCATGGCTGGCAGATCGCATAGGCAGTACACCGCACTAGACGGTTTACCGAATCTGCGCCAACGTCGCAAAAAAATCATCAATCGGGAGGAACAACACATGCGTCGCGATATCGAATTCAACGCCGATGGCGTCACCCTGCGCGGCTGGTTCTACACGCCGGATACCGGCAAGGGGCCGTTCCCGGTCGTGGTCATGGCCCATGGCTTCACCGCCACCAAGGAAATGACGCTCGACCGCTACGCCGAGGTCTTCGCCGCCGGCGGCATCGCCGCGCTGGTCTACGACAATCGCTGCCTCGGCGACAGCGACGGGCTACCGCGCCACGATGTCGATCCGGTCGCCCAACGCCGCGACTATCGCTGCGCCATCACCTATGCCCAGAGTCTGAAAGAGGTCGATCCCAACCGCGTCGGCATCTGGGGCACCAGCTATACCGGCGGCGCCGTGCTTGCCGTCGCCGCGCTCGACCGCCGCGTCAAGGCGGTGGTGAGCCAGGTCCCCTTCATCGACGGCCACAAGAACGTGCAGCAGTTCCTGCGTCTGTCCGAGATGGAGGGCTTCGTCCAGATGCTCGACGAGGATCGCGCGCGCCGCATGACGGGCGAGCCCTCGGCCTATATTCCGGTCACGACCGACGACCCGAGCAAGCCGGCCGCCTTCCCCGGCGCCCGCACTCACGCCTACTTCCACCGCTTCGCCAATCAGGTAAAGGGCATCAAGTGGGAGAACAAAGTCACCCTGCGCTCGCTCGAATACCTGCTGGAATGCGACGTCACCAGCTTCGTCGAGCGCATCAGCCCGACGCCGCTGCTGATGATCGTCTCGCATAATGATTCCTCGACCCCGACCGACATCGCCGTCGACGCCTTCCACCGCGCCCGCGAGCCCAAGGAATTGCTGGTCATCCGCGCCGATCACTACGCGTCCTATCTGGAAGACTTCGACACTACCAGCGCCGCGGCGCGGGATTTCTTCGCGAAGAACCTCTGAGTACGACAGCAGCCGGTGCGATCTCCACCGCCCCGGCTGCTGCCGATATCGTCTTGAGCGCGGGTACGATCACCCGGCGCGCACGTTCTGCAGGAAATGATCGACCCGCCCCTGCAACTGCCCGAGCCGGCTTTGCAGCAGGGCGACCGTATCCGCCATCTCGCCCGCACTGAGGCCGCTCTGCTGTGCGGTCTCCGAAACGGTGTCGATATTCTGCCGTAGATCGCTCGTCCCCGTCGAAGCATTGCTGACGGCGCGGCTGATCTCGCCGGTGGCGGCGTCTTGCTCGGTCACGGCAGCGGCGATCGCGCCGCTGATCTGGTTGATCTGCTCGATCGTTCCGGCGATGTCGGCAATCTCTCCGGCAGCGGTCGCCGTCGTCTCCTGGATGCCCTTGACCTGACTGGCGATCTCCTCGGTCGCCTTGGCCGTCTGGTTGGCGAGGTTCTTGACCTCCGAGGCGACCACGGCAAAGCCCTTGCCGGCTTCGCCGGCGCGCGCCGCCTCGATCGTCGCATTGAGCGCCAGGAGATTGGTCTGGCTGGCGATGTCGTTGATCAGAGTGACGATCGAGCCGATCTGATCAACCGCGCTGACCAGCGCGTTGACGCGGCCGACCGTGCTGCGGGCACGCTCGGCGGCGGCGGCGGCCGTGGTGCTCGAATTGCTCGCCTGCTGGCTGATCTCCCGGATCGAAGCGGCGAGCTCCTCGATGGCAGCGGCGACGGAAGAGACGTTCTCGGCAACGTCGCTGGCCGTACCCGTAACAGTGACGCTGTACTTCACGTTGGTATCGCAGGCCTGGGACAGGCTGTTCGCGGTGGCGCTCATCGCCCGGCTGGCCGCGGTCATATCGGTCATGGATTGCGAGACCTCGGATTCGAAGCTGTCGGCGAGCGCAAGGCGGGCCGCCCGCTGGTCGATCTCGGCCTGACGCTTCATCTCCTCCTGCCGGCGCTGCAGCGCGTCGTTCTCTGCCGCCTGCTGCTTGAAAGTCATGACCGCATCGGCCATCTGGCCGATCTCGTCGCGGCGGCCGAGCGCCGGCACCTCGACATCGCGACGGCCTGAAGCAAGCGCGCGCATGACGGCCGTCATGCGGACGATCGGGCGGGCGAGGCCGTTGCCGGTCAGCGCGGAGATCACCAGACAGGCCAGCACGGCGAGCACGCCGGCGCCGATGGCGCTGTAGATCAAAGAGTGGACGCGGCTCAGCACCAGCGACTTCGGCACGCTGATCATCAAGGTCCAGACGTCCGGCGAATCTTCGAAATGCACGGGCACCAATACCGAGTAGGCGTCGGTTTCGAGCAGGTTGCTGGTCTCGTCGCCGATCGCACTCTGTCCCGCCAGTGCCTGGCTGTGATGGGCGAGATAGAACGGGACGCCGGCCTTCTTGCCGACCAGGGTCTTGTCGGGATTGGCGACCCAGTTGCCGGCATTGTCGATCAGCGCGGCGCGGCCTTCGCCGAGCGGCCGTAATCCGGCGAAATAGTCGAGGAGCTGCGACATCTGCAGATCGACCCCGACCACACCAAGAAAGCGACCATTCTCGATCACCGGCTCGCAGATGCTCGTCAACCAGGTCGACGTGCCATTGCCGAAGTCCCACTTGTAGGGGGGCGCGATGTGGAGCTTGCCCGTCGTTTTCGGGCCGTTGTAAAAGTCTAGGCTATCTCCTGTCGGATTATCGAAATCAACGGTCTTGTCCAGCCCGAGCGCGCCGGTTGCGCGACTCCAGTATGGGACATAGCGGCCGCTGCTCTTGACGGCGGTGGCGGTACCCTTGCCGGCGAACGACGCGTCGACGCCGTCGAACGCGTTCGGCTCGAAGACACCCCATGCGCCAAACCAAGAGGGTTCGGCTTCCAGGTTACGCTTCAGGAAGGCCTCGAAGGTCGGGCGCTGCGCCGCGCTGGTCGCGCGCATCGCGAGCACGAGCCGGGCATATTCCCGCGCCGCCGTGATCGAGCGGGCGAATTCGGTGGTGACATGGCCGGCCTCGGCATCGGCGGTGTGTCCCAGTACCGCCTGTGCCTGATCGACCATACGGCTCGAAGCCTGCTGGGTCAGCACGACGGTGACGGCGACGATGCCGAGGATCGAGACCAGACTGCCGAGCAAGACGATCTTGCCGCTGATACCGAGCTTTTCGATGAACTTCATGGCGCTACCTTGTTCCCCGCTTGGCGTGGGCGATCCTGGCAAAGAGCGGCTCGGCCAGGACGCGATCGCGCTCGGGTACCATGGGGCGCATGAATCAAAGCTTAATGGGCTGTTACGAATAGCGCAGATCCGCCCCGGGAAAACTGGTACGCAGTGGCGCGCGAGGAGCCCGAGCAACGCAAATTTCGCCGGCGTCGGAACCCGCGCGCCCGTCGAGAAAATCGGCTACGCTCCGCGGCCATTACCGACAAGAAACCACGGAGGAGACCCCCATGAACGACTTCAATCTCGACGGCAAAGTTGCACTGGTCAGCGGCAGCGCGCGTGGCATCGGCGCGACGACGGCCGAGACCCTGGCTGCCGGCGGCGCCAAGCTGGTGATCGCCGACATCCTGGTCGAGGCCGGGGAGGATACGGCGGCGACCTTGGGCCGCAACAATACGATCTTCGTCCATCTCGACGTCACCAAGGAGGAGTCCTGGGAGCAGGCGATCGCCAAGGCGGTCGGCCACTTCGGCGGCATCGACGTCGTCGTCAACAATGCCGGCATCTATACCTCGTCGCTGTTCGCCGATACCACGCTCGAAGACTTCAACCGCACCATGTCCGTCAACGGCGCCGGCGTCTTCCTCGGCATCAAGCACGCGATCCGGGCGATGCGCCCGGGCGGCATCTCCGGACGCGGCGGCTCGATCGTCAACATCTCCTCGGGCGCCGGCATCAAGGGCTCGGCCGGGCTCGGCGCTTATTGCGCCTCGAAGGGCGCGGTGCGGCTGATGACCAAGGCCGCGGCGGTCGAATGCGCGCGCCTGAACTATGGTATCCGCGTCAACTCGGTGCATCCCGGGCTGATCAAGACCGAGATGGGCAAGAAGGTGCTGGCCGAATATGTCGAGATGGGGCTGGTCGCGGACGAAGAAACCGCCGAGGCCGCCTTCATCGGCGCTCATCTCCTCGGCCTCGGCCGGCCCAAGGACATCGCCAACGCGGTCTACTACCTCGCCTCCGACGCGGCGCAGTGGATCACGGGGACGGAGCTCTGCGTCGATGGCGGGTACGGGGCGGCGTGAGCGCGCCTCTTTGTTCCGAATTGATCGCGTTTGCCTATCTGACCAGAATAGGAATATTCTGGTCAGATAGTTGAAATAGGGCGACCCGAAATGGCGACATGGCAAATCCAGGACGCGAAGTCGCGTTTCAGTGAGGTCATCGAACGCGCGCAGGCCGAGGGACCGCAGACGATCACGCGGCACGGCACGGCGCGCGCGGTGCTGCTTTCGATTGAGGATTACCAAGCCCTCACGGCGGCTAAGCCGGACTTCAAAGCCCTCCTGCTCGGCGGACCGAAACTCGATGATTTCCTGATCGAGCGCGACGTTGATCTCGGCCGCGAGATCGATCTGTAGCCCGTGCCCGGATACCTGCTCGACACCAACGTCGTTTCCGAGACCCGCAAGACCCGACCCGACGCTGGCGTCACCGCCTTCCTCGCGGCGGCATATGCATCCAGTCTATATCTGAGCGTTCTCACCCTCGGCGAGTTGCGCAAAGGCATCGCCGCGAAACGCCGAACCGATCCTGTGATCGCCGATGCGTTGCGTGTCTGGGTCGACGAGATCGAAACGAACTTCGCCGATCGCATCCTCCCGATCGATGCCACCATCGCCCGCCACTGGGGCGAGTTGTCGGCTGCACGCCCCCTACCCGTCGTCGACACGCTCATCGCGGCAACAGCGCTGCGCCATCGACTGACATTGGTGACGCGCAACACGCGGGATGTCGGGACGACGGGGGTGACAGTCGTCAATCCCTGGACTGGTTAGGGAAAATTGAGACAGCAGATTTGGCAAGATTACCGGGGCGGGGGAGATCCATATAGTGTCCCCGGATCTCCTATACGCGAATTCCGGGACGAATTCTGAGGACACTATACGGATCTTCTGCAAACGCCTACCCCTCACCCCGGCCGCTTGAACTGCTTCCCCAACGTCAGTCCCTGGCGCTGATACGACGACCCGATCGGGGTGCCGTAGAGCTTGTCCGG
>CAIUCF010000065.1 GCA_903897565.1 uncultured Rhodospirillales bacterium
ATGGCGGCAAGCGCGGCAGCCCAGGCGGCCTCGGCGGCGGCGATGTCGCGGGCGCGATCCTGGGTCTCCCAGGTGAAGCCCTCCCCCATCGCCTTGCAGGTCACGAGATCGGGAAAACGGTCGAGCACGACGCGCTCGCCGGTATCCCACTTGCCCTTGGTGAACTGGATGATCGTCACCGGCATGCCATGACCGATGCAGCGCATGACCATGCCGAACGCCGCAGTCGACTTGCCCTTGCCCGTCCCGGTATGGACGATCAGCAGGCCCTTATCCGCCGTCTTGGCGGCCAACGCCTTGTCCTTGGCCGCCTTGTGCTTGGCCATCTTCTCGGCGTGGCGGCGATTGATCTCGTCCTCGTCGGTCGTGGGGTCGGTCATGCCAAGCGCTCCTCTAGCCGTTCGAACACCGAATTGAGCCGCGGCTTCCACAAGCCGCGATCGATCGCCTCGCGAAACCGCGCCGCAATCTCGCGCCGGGCGGCGGGATTGCGCTGGCTCAGGAACGCGTCAACCGCGGGGTCATCGAGATAGGCGGCATAGAGCGCATCGAAATGATGGTCGCGCACCGCGCCCGTGGTCGCCGCGAATGCGAACAGATAGTCGACCGTCGCCGCGATCTCGAATGCCCCCTTGTAGCCGTGGCGCATGACGCCGGCGAGCCATTTCGGATTGGCGGCGCGGCCGCGGACGACGCGGGCAATCTCTTCGTCGAGGGTGCGCACCACGGGATTCTCGGGCCGGCTGTGATCGTTGTGATAGATCACGGGCCTGGCACCGGAGAGGTGATGGACCGCCGCCGCAAGCCCGCCCTCGAACTGGTAGTAGTCATCGCTATCGAGCAGATCGTGTTCGCGATTGTCCTGGTTGTGCAGCACCGTGTCGACCTGGGCGAGGCGGCGTGCAAACAATCCATGGGCCGCCTCGCCCTCGGCGCCGGCGCCATAGGACCAACCGCCCCAGGCGAGATAGGCCTGCGCCAGATCGGCCTCGCCGCGCCAGCCGCCCTCGTCGATCAGCGCCTGCAGCCCGGCGCCGTAGCTCCCCGGCTTCGAGCCGAACACGCGGCTCGCCGCGCGGTGGCTTGCGCGCGCCGGGGCCAAGCCCTCAGCGATCAGCGCCGCGGTATCGGCCCTCACCCGAGCCGCCAACGGATTGATCTCGTCAGGCTCGTCCAGCGCGGCGACGGCGCGGGCGGCGGCATCCACCAGATCGATCAGATTGGGAAAGGCATCCCGGAAGAACCCGGAGATCCGCAAGGTGACGTCGACGCGCGGACGGTCGAGAATGCTCGCCGGCAGGATCTCGAAGCCGGTGACCCGGCCTGTCACCGGCTCCCAGACCGGGCGAACACCCATCAGCGCCAGAGCCTGGGCGATGTCGTCGCCGCCCGTGCGCATATTCGCCGTACCCCAGGCGGAGAGCGCCACCCGGGTCAGATGGCTGCCGTGATCCTGGGCATGGCGCTCGATCAGGGCGGCGGCAGACCGCCACCCCAAGGTCCAGGCCGCCGGCGTCGGGACCATGCGGGTGTCGAGCGAATAGAAGTTCCGCCCTGTGGGCAGCACCTCCGGACGGCCGCGCGATGGTGCGCCGGAGGGTCCCGGCTTGACGAAACGTCCGTCGAGGCCGGCCAACAGCCCCGCGATTTCAGCCTTTCCGCAAGCATCGACCACAGGCGCCAGACTCGTCGCAATCCAGTCGAGCACGGTCTGGGTCCGGGTCCACGACGGCTCGGCAGCGACCTCGCCGTCGAGCAGCCGCTGCGCCAGAGTTTCCAGCCGCTCGACGGTGTCACCCGCAAGTCGCCAGGGCGAGTCGGCCTGCAAGATCGCGGGCCGCGCCCCGCTCCAGGGCGACGCCATCGGCGTCGTCAACGGATCGATCCCGAGGTCGAGATCCTGCGCCAGCGCCCGGATCAGCGACGCCTGTTCCGGGGCCGCACCGCGGGGCGCGCGCGCCAAGGCGATCAGCAGGTCGCGCCGCTGCAAACCTTCCGGCGAGCGGCCGAAGACGTGAAGCCCGTCGCGGATCTGCAATTCCTTGAGATCGCAGAGATGGGCGTCGAGCCGGGTCAACGCCGCGCCGTCGTCGAGATCCGCCCTGATCCCGCAATCCTGGTCGAGACCGGCCGTCGCGGCGAGATCGCGGATTTCACGGGCCAGCAGTTCGAGCCGGCGGGGATCGAGGCCGCTGGCGTGATAATATTCGTCGACCAGCGCTTCGAGCCGCGCCATCGGGCCATAGCTTTCGGCACGGGTCAGCGGCGGGGTCAGATGATCGACGATGACGGCGGCGCTGCGGCGCTTGGCCTGGGTGCCCTCGCCGGGGTCGTTGACGATGAACGGATAGAGCTGTGGCGTCAGGCCGAACACGGCCTCGGGATAGCAAGTCTCCGCGAGGGCAACCGACTTGCCCGGCAGCCATTCCAGGGTGCCGTGCTTGCCCATATGGATGACGGCGTCACAGGCGAAGCCGTGGCGGAGCCAGAAATAGAACGCGAAATAGCCGTGCGGCGGCACGAGATCGGGATCGTGATAGCTGCTGGCCGGGTCAATGTCGTAGCCTCGCGAGGGCTGTAGCCCGACCGCGACGCCACCGAGAGCGATGGCTGGGACGCGAAATCCGAGCGCCGGATCGTGAAAGCGATCGGATTCCGGTTGGCCCCAGCGCGCGATGACGGCATCGCGGATCGATCTCGGCAAGTTCTCCCAGTGGCGCCGATACGCATCGAGCGGGAAATGGACCGTCGCCGCCCGCGTGGGATCGGCGTTGGTCGGCCCCGACGTCAGTGCCGCCATCAACGCATCGCCATCCGCCGGGATGCCGTCGATCCGGTAGCCCTCCGCCGCCAGGGCCGCGAGGATCTCGATCATGCCCGCCGGCGTGTCGAGCCCGACGCCATTGCCGAGGCGGCCATCCTTGTTTGGATAATTGGCGAGCACGAAACCGAGCTTGCGGCTTGCCTCCGGAGTGCGGCGCAGCCGCAGCCAGGCGCGGGCGAGGTCGGCGACGAAGGCGACGCGATCGGCGACCGGGCGATAGCGCACGACGTCGGCCTCGGTCAGCGGGTCGCGGGTCTCGGCTTCCTTGAACGACACGGCGCGGCTGAAGACGCGGCCATCGCTTTCCGGCAGGACGACGTTCATCGCGAGATCGCGGGCGTCGAGGCCGTTGAGCCCGTCGCGCCAGGCCTCGACCGAGCTGCCGGCGAAGGCCACCTGAATCACCGGGCAGTCGAGCCGGTCGAACGGCGTCGCCACCGCCGGCCCACCCGGGCTGGAGACGGCGAAGGCGGTCGCGTTCAGCACCAGCTCGGGCCTGGCACCGGCGAGGAAACTGTCGAGGAGCGCCACGGCCGCCGGATCCTTGAGATTGGCGACATGGATCGGCAGCGGATTGATCCCGCGCGCCAACAGCGCGGCGATAAGCTCGTCGACGGCGGCGAGATTGCCGCCCTGAACCAGCGCCCGATAGAACACCAGCGCCGCGACGGGAGCGTCGGGACGCCAATGCCGACGAAGATCGGGCACCGCAAGATCCGCCGCACCACCGTTCGGCCAGTACAGCCCGGCGCGCAGCAAGTGTTGCGCCGGCCTCGGCATCG
>CAIUCF010000066.1 GCA_903897565.1 uncultured Rhodospirillales bacterium
AGGCGGGCACCGTAACCGGGCGCTCGTGACAGTCGCGTGACGATCGGAACGCGGAACGATGATGTTTTTAAGCAATAATTTACCATTGGAGTTGAGGCGTTTACGCCCCTCTCAACTCGAAAGATCCATCCTGTTGAAATTTATCGTATTGCAGTAGATAATATTCTGAAAATGGCCGTCGCCGTCTAAGATGGCGCATCGCTCGCTCGGGGAGTTCGCTTAATGAAAGTCGTCGTCATCGGGGGTGGCCCCGCGGGGTGCGCCGCCGCCTATACCCTCATCAAGCAGGGCCATGACGTCCGCTTGATCGAGGCTTCCGACGGTGTCGGCGGCCGCACCAAGACCCTGGAGCGCGACGGCTTCAAGCTGGCGACCGGGGCGCTGTTCCTGATGGGCGGGATCTACCCCCGGACCTCGGCGCTGCTGAAGGAGATGGGCGAGACCCGCAATATCCGCAACTGGACGGGCGCGGCGCAGCTGCACGACAACAACGGCGCACGCTACAAGGTCAATTTCGTCTCGCTGCCGAGCTACCTCAAGATTCCGGTGCTGACCTGGGCCGACCGGCTGAAAGTGGCGGTGGCCGGTGTCAAGCTGCTGTGCAGCGGCGGCGCCAAGAACGCCTTCAACGGCACCGACCTTGCCAAATTCGACACCGGCGACAATCTCGAACGCTGGTCGCGCCATAACCTCGGCGACCGCCCCTATGAGTATATCGTCCGCCCGATCATGGATTTCCTCTATGCGGTGCCGCCGAGCTGGCTCTCGACCCCCTTCCCGCTCGCGATCATCCAGCAGGCCTACAAGATGAAGCTGTCGTCACCCTTGGGCGGCGTCGGCAAGGTCAGCGACTGGTTCATCAAGCACAGCCCGGGCTTGAAGCTCCACCTCAACGCACCCGTAGAGAAGCTGGAGCAGCGCAACGACCAGGGCTTCATGGTCCATGCCGGCGGGGCGGTGTTCGAAGCCGACGGTCTCGTCGTTGCCACCCCCGCCTTCGTCTCCGCCGAGCTGCTGAAGAATTATATCGGCTCGGAAGCCACGCAGATCCTGGTCGACACGCCCTATACCGACTACGCCCATGTCGCGATCGGCTATAAGAAGAGCCCCTGGCCGGATTTCGAGTCCGATATCGTGCTGCCGGTGGGCTTCGGCGAGACCCGCAATATCGGCGCCGTGGTGCTGCACAGCCGCCGCGATCCCACCTCGGTGCCGCCGGGTGGAGAGCTGGTCGGCGTCTATTTCAACACCCCGCCGCTCGCGCATCTGAGCGACGACGACATCTGCCGCGAGGCGGTCGCCGCCGCGATCCACTCCTTCGGCCCGGCGCCGGCGCCCGATTTCATCCACCTGTTCCACTACGACCGCGGCCTCAGCATCGCCAAGCCCGGCCATTACGGCAAACTCGACGCGATCCACGCCAAGCTGCCCAAGGGCGTGGTGCTGGCCGGGGATTACTTCTCACAGGCCGGCGTCGAGGCCGCGGTCTATAGCGGCGAGCGGGCGGCTCAGGCATTGACCGCGGGAGGGCGCGCGTAAACCACGCGCCGGTTCACGTCCGCGTGATCGACACCCCGCCATCGACCAGCGAGGCGGTGCCGGTGACGAAGCTCGAGTCGTCCGACGCCAGGTAGAGCACTGAGCGCGCCAATTCCTCCGGCTTCGCCACCCGCTTGAGCGCGTGGAGGTTGATCACGAACGACTGCTTGTCGGCGGTATCGTTCATTGAGCGATACATGTCGGTGTCGACCCCGCCGGGCAGGATCGCGTTGACGCGGATGCCCTGCTGTCCGAACTCGGCGGCCAGCGCCTGGGTCAGGCCGATCAGCCCGGATTTGCTCGCGGCGTAGGCGGCGAGACCGGGAAACGCCAGACTATAGCCGACAAAGGTCGAGGTGAAGATCACCGAGCCGCTGCCATATTTGACCATTTCGGCGATCTGATGCTTGGCGCCGAGGAACGAGCCGGTGAGATTGATCGCTATGGCGTCGTTCCAACCAGCCTCGGAGATGCCGGTGCTCGGGCCGCCCTCGCCGAGCGTGCCGGCATTGTTGAACCCGATATCGAGCCGGCCGAACTTGTCGACCGCTAGCGCCACCAGCGCCTGCGCGTAATCCTCCGAGCGGACATCGCCGGCCAGCGCGACGGCGCTACCGCCCTCGGCCCTGATCTCGGCGACGAGGGCAGCGAGTTCGCGCTCACGCCGCGCGCCGACGACCAGCTTCGCGCCTTCGGCGGCAAACAGCTTGGCGGTCGCCCGACCGATGCCGGCGCTCGCGCCGGTGATGATCGCAACCTTGTTGTCGAGACGGCCCATGATGATTCTCCTAACCAACGTGACGATTGAAGAGAATGTAGCCTTCGCCAGTTGCGCGGATTAGGCTGATAATTACAGAATCATAATCCGGAATATCCGAACAATGAAACTCGACGGCATCGAAACCTTTGTCGCCGTCGCCGAGGCGGGATCGCTGAGCGAGGCGGCGCGACGACTCAATCTCTCCAAATCGGTGGTCAGCGAACGCCTCGCCGAACTCGAGCGCAGCCTGGGCGCGGCGCTGATCCACCGGACGACCCGAAGATTATCGCTGACCGATGATGGCGCGGCGTTCCTGAACCACGCGTCGCGGATCGTCCAGGACATCGAGGCCGCCGCCTCCGAACTCGCCGAACGTCGCGGCACGCTTTCCGGCCCGCTCCGGATCTCGGCGCCGGTCACCTTCGGCCGCATGCATCTCGGACCCGCGCTCTACCCGTTCCTGCGCCAGCATCCCGCGATCGAACTGACGGTCGACTTCGACGACCGCCGCGTCGAGGCCGCGGCCGAGGGCTTCGACGCCGTCGTTCGCCACGGCCCCATCGTCGATTCCCGGGCAATGGTCTGGCGCCTCGCGCCGAGCCGGCGGGTGCTGGTGGCGTCCCCCGACTATCTCGAACGCCACGGCACGCCGGACTCCGTCGA
>CAIUCF010000067.1 GCA_903897565.1 uncultured Rhodospirillales bacterium
CCGCCGCTGACCGTCCCGCCTGCGCCAATGACCAGGGTCGCGCCCGACCCGACGAAGCGCACGGCGACGCCGCCCGATCCGGCGAGCAGCCCGTAATCGCGGACAATCCCACCGGCGGAGATCATCGCGCCGCTGGCGACGCCCGCGGCGAGGACAGTCAAGGTGCCGCCACTGGCAACGGAGGCTGCGCTTGCGGTGCCGCCCGCCGAAACGGTAATGCCAACACCGGAGGCGACGACGTAGCCGCTGATGGCCCCGCCAGACCCGACCCCCTCGGCCGCGCCGTTATAGAGCAGGATCCCGTTCGTCGTCCCGCCATCGACCTCGATCTTGCCGCCGCTGGAGACGATGATCGCCGTGGCCGCGCCGCCGGACGAGACCATCAAAGTAACCCCAGGGTCTACCGACGCGCCAGTTATGTGGCCGCCCGAGCCGATCACCTCGACCGCGCCGCTGTCGAAACTAAGGCCCGTCGCAATCCCGCCGTCGAGTTCGATCCGGCCACCGCTCAGCACCAGCGTGTTGCTCGCAGACCCACCCGACAACACCGCCAAGGTGAGCCCGGAATGTACCGAGAAGCCGGAAAACGTGACCCCGGAACCGACCGCCTCGATGGCACCGCTGTCAAGCGAGAAGGCGTAAGCGACTCCACCGTCGAATTCGATCCGACCACCGCTCTGGACCGTAAACGCCGTGCCGCTGCCGCCTGACGAAAACACGAGCGTAATGCCGGCACCGATGCTGCCACCACTGATGGCACCACCCGAACCCACCACCTCGGACGCCCCCGACGACAGCACCAGGCCGGTCAGCATGCCGCCGTCGAATTCAACCCTCCCGCCCTGCAGGACGGTCGCACCGCTCACCAGACCGCCCGAGGAGAGCGCCAGGGTCAGACCCGAACCGACGACGACGCTGCCGAGAACCCCGCCAGGGCCGACCGCTTCAGTGGCGCCACCAAGCAGACTCAGCCCAGTGACGACGCCGCCATCGAGTTCGAACTTGCCGCCGCTCGACACTGTGACCGCGCTTGCCACACCGCCCGAAGAGACGACGACCGTGATACCGGACGCGACCCCGACACCACTGATGAGGCCGCCCGCACCCACGGCCTCGATCGCACCGGATGACAATGCGAGCCCCGTGATCGTGCCGCCGTCGTACTCGACCTTGCCGCCTCCCGCGACAGTGACACCGCTCGTGAGCCCACCGGAGAGAACACGCTCGGTGCCGCCGACCGAGACGACCGTCGCCATCGCGATCCCGCCTGCCGAGACGACGATGCTACCGCCCGACGCAACGCCGTCGCCGCTGATCACCCCACCGAGCCCGACCCCCTCGATCGCGCCGGCGTAACGAACGATCCCGTTCGTTACGCCGCCATCGAGTTCGATCGTGCCGCCACTCGACACGACGATCGCCGTCGCCGATCCACCCGATGCGACAATCAGCGTCACCCCGGGGTCGACCGACGCACCGTTGATATGCCCGCCCGACCCAATCACCTCGACCGCGCCGCTGTCGAAACTGAGGCCCGTCGCGGCCCCGCCATCGAGTTCGATCCGGCCACCGCTCTGCACCAGCGTGTTGCTCGCAGACCCGCCCGGCAGCAGCGCCAAGGTTAGCCCCGAACGCACTGCGAAGCCGGAAAATGTGACCCCGGAACCGGCAGCTTCGATCGCGCCACTGTTGAGGGAGAACGCGTAAGCGACACCGCCGTCGAATTCGATCCGACCACCGCTCTGGACGGAAAAAAAGCTGCCGGCCCCGCCTGAGGAGAAGACGAACGTGACCCCAGCGTCGACGCTGCCACCACTGATGACACCTCCGGGTCCAAGCACTTCGGTTGCGCCGGACGCCAGCAGCAGTCCGGTAACGGCGCCACCATCGAGTTCGATGCGACCGCCCTGCAGTACCGTCGCGCCACTCACCACACCGCCCGACGACACAGCCAGGGTCAGGCCGGCACTCACGAGGACGCTGGTGAGGACACCGCCCGGACCAACCGCTTCGGTCGCGCCCGAGAGCAGTGTCAGCCCGCTGACGATGCCGCCGTCGAGTTCGAGCTTGCCGCCGCTCGACACCATGACGGCGTTTGCGGTACCGCCCGACGAGACGGTGACTGTGATCCCCGAAGCGACGCCGATCCCGCTGAGCGAGCCGCCGGAGCCCACGGCTTCGAGCGCCCCCAACGACAGAGCTACCCCCGTGATCGTGCCGCCGTCGAACTCGATCTTACCGCCGCTTGAGACGGTAACGCCGCTCGCGACCCCGCCGGAGAGCACCCGCTCCGTGCCACCGCCTGACACGACCGTGGCATTCGCCGCCCCGCCTGCAGATGCGATGATGACGCTGCCGGAGGCGACGCTGTCGCCACTGATCACGCCGCCCGAGCCAACTCCCTCGACGGCGCCGTAAACACGCACGACACCGTTCGCTATGCCGCCATCGAGTTCGATCTTGCCGCCGCTCGACACGATGATCGCGTTCACGAAGCCGCCCGACGAAACAGCCAACGTCACGCCCGAGTCGACGGAAATCGCGGTTAAAATACCCCCGGTTCCGACCGCCTCGGTCGCTCCGCTCACGAAGGTCAGATTACTCCAGACGCCGCCATCGAATTCGATCCGACCACCGCTCGAGACGGTGACGTTGTTCGCCGTACCGCCGGAAGAAACGATCAGGCTGACACCCGGCAGCACCTGTCCGCCGCCGAATCCGCCGCCGGGGCCGACGATCTCCGTTGCGCCGCTCGCGAGCGTGATGCCGAAGGCGATACCGCCGTCAAATTCCAGCCGACCGCCGCTTGAGACGCTGACACCGCTTACCTGCCCTCCGGAAGACAGGACCAGCGTGAGCCCAGCCGCAACGGAAACACCCGTAAGCGAGGTCCCCGACCCGACCACCTCGGTCGCCCCTGACGAGAGCGTCAGCCCAGTGATCGTGCCACCATCCAGCTCGATCCGACCGCCGCTGTGAACCGCTATCGTATTGGCGATGGCACCCGAGGACACCGCGAGCGTGACCCCGGCGCTTACCGTGAAGCCGCTGACGGCGACACCGAAACCCAGCCCCTCGACCGCGCCACCGCCGAGAATCAACCCGTTGGCGACCCCGCCGTCGAACTCGATCTTGCCACCGCTGGATACCGTCACCGCGCTCGCGACGCCGCCCGACGAGAGGACCAGAACGCTGCCCGAGACAAAATCCGCACCGCTGACGAAGCCGCCGGACGCAACGCCTTCGATTGATCCGTATGCTCTCAGAACCGCGGTCGCCGCGCCGCCATCGAGCTCGATCTTGCCCCCGCTCGATACGACCACGGCGCTGGCGATGCCACCGGACGAGACGGCCAATGTCGCATCTGCGCTGACGGTTACCCCCGAGAGGCTCCCACCGGGCCCCACCGCCTCGATACCGCCACTCTGCAAGGTCGTCGCGGTGATGAACCCGCCGTCATGTTCGATCTTGCCACCGCTCGCGACGAACACTCCACTCGCCGCACCTCCGGACGACACCCGCAACGTGACCCCGGCCTGGACGGTGCCGCCATTGAAGCCGCCACCAGCACCGACGATCTCGATCGCGCCGCTGTTCAGAATGTAACCGAATGCGATCCCGCCATCGAATTCGAGACGGCCCCCGCTCGAGATCGTCATTCCATAGGCCTGACCGCCCGTCGACACGGTCAACGTCACGCCGGACGAGATAGCGCCTCCGGTAACAACGCCGCCCGAACCGACGACTTCGATCGCGCCCTCGACAAGTGTCAACGCGTCGACCAGCCCACCGTCGAGTTCGATCCGGCCGCCACTCGAAACTGTCACGGCGCTGGCGACACCGCCTGAGGAGACGGCAAGCGTCAAGCCGTTGCCGACGACCAGCCCGCTGACACTACCGCCGGGGCCAATCGCCTCGATCGCGCCAGCCGCCAGAGTTGGGAAACTCAAGGCACCGCCATCGAGCTCGACGCGGCCGCCGCTCGCCACGCTGGCGCCGCTCGCCGTACCGCCCGAGGACACCGCGAGCGTGACCCCGGCACCGACAGGCAGGCCCGTCACCGTCGTACCCGAACCAATCGCCTCGATCGCCCCGGAGCCGAGGTTCACGGCGGTGACGGCGCCGCCGCCATACTCGATTTTGCCGCCGCCGAGGACAGTGATCCCGTCCGCGGTTCCTCCGGCCAGCACCCGCATGGTGCCACCAGACTCGATCGTCGTGGCGCTGGAGCCACCTCCGCTGGAGACGATCAACAGGTTGCCGGCGGTGACATCCTCGCCGCTGACGGTCGCGCCCGAGGCCAGTCCCTCGATCGCCCCGTACAGCAACACGGCGCCGATGACCGTCCCGCCATCGCGTTCGAGCGCCGCGCCGCTCGACACGACGATCGCGCTGACCAAACCTCCCGAACGGACGGCAAGGGTCACGCCCGTGCTCACCGACACCGCCGAAAGCTCGCCGCCAGACCCGACGGCTTCGGTAGCACCGCTCTCGAAGAAGGGAAACGAAGCGGTGCCGCCGTCGTACTCGAGCGTTCCGCCGCTGGACACGTAAGCTCCATTGGCCGAACCACCGGATGACAGGATCACGGTGGTTCCGGGGAGCACGCTGCCGCC
>CAIUCF010000068.1 GCA_903897565.1 uncultured Rhodospirillales bacterium
GTCGAGGTCCTCCTGGTTGACGGGATCGCGGACGCGGGGCTTGCTCTTGCGGACTCCATCCCCTCTGCGCTTGTTCACGGCTTGGGCGACGCGCTCGGCGATTCCGGCGGGCGTGATGCCGGCCTTCTTCAGGAGATGGTCCTGCGAGCCGTAGCCTTCGGGGAAGCGATCGGGCAGGCCGATGCGGAGCGTGGGGAGGAGGATACCGGCATCCGATAACGTCTCCAGCACGATCGAGCCGAGGCCGCCGATCACACTATGCTCCTCGATCGTGGCAATCAGTGAGACGCCCTCGGCGGCGGCAAGCAGCCCGGCGACGTCGAACGGCTTCAGGGTATGGGCATGGAGCACACGGGCGGCGATGCCCTGCGCGGCGAGAAGATCGGCGGCGGCGAGGGCATGCCCGGTGGCAATGCCGGTTCCGACCAACAGGACACGGCCCTCGGGGCGCATCAGGATTGCCCGACCGATCTCGAAGCCGGCTTCGGGCTTCGAGATGATCGGATCGCCCCCCTTGGCGAGGCGGATGTAGAGCGGACCGTCCCAGGAAAGGCTGCAATCCATCAGGCGCGCCATTTCCGCCGCGTCGCAGGCCGCGACGATCGCCATGTTGGGCAGGCTGCGCAGGATCGCGATGTCCTCGAATGCGAGATGCGTCGGGCCCAGCGGTGCGTAGACCACTCCGCCGCCGCTGGCGATCAGCCGCACCGAGAGATTGTCGAGGCAGAGATCGATCGCCAATTGCTCGAAGCAGCGGCGCGTCAGGAACGTCGCGATCGTATTGATGTAGGGGACGAACCCCTCCATCGCGAGACCCGCAGCCATGCCGATGATGTGAGCCTCGGCGATCCCCTCCATGATGAATTGGCCGGGCAGTTCTGCCTTCATGGACTTCAAGGTGCCGGCGCCGAGATCCGAGCCGATGAAGAGGACGCGAGAATCGCGCTGGGCGAGCTCGTGGACCTTGTTGATCGCGACCTGGCGCATCAGTGGCGCTCCAACGCTGCGCGCATCAAGGCGACGTCTTCCGCGCCGATCTTGGCCTTGTGGTGCCAGGATGGATTGCCTTCGGCCATGTCGAATCCTTTGCCCTTGACGGTATGGCAAATGACGATCGAGGGTTGATCGGTCACCAGAGCGGTGCTCTGGAGGCCGCGCCGCAGGTCGGCGACATCGTGGCCGTTCACTTCGACGACGTGGAAGCCGAAGCTGCGCCATTTGTCGGCGAGCGGTTCGAGCGGCATGACCTCATGAATCGCACCATAGGATTGCAGCTTGTTGTAATCGACCAGGGCGACGAGATTGCCGAGCCGGTGCTTCGCCGCCGACATCGCCGCTTCCCAGACCGATCCTTCGTCGAGCTCGCCGTCACCCATGACGACGTAGACGCGGGCGTCGACACGTTTCAGCCGCAGGCCGAGCGCCATGCCAACCCCGATCGAGAGGCCGTGGCCGAGCGCGCCGGTCGAAGCTTCGACGCCAGGAATATGGGCGCGCTCCGGATGGCCGCCGAGCATCGCCTCCGGGCAGCACTGCAGGGCCAGTTCGCGCTTGTCGAAAAATCCCTTATCGGCCAGGAGCGCGTAGAGAGCGAGGCAACCGTGGCCCTTGCTCAGGATGCAGCGATCGCGCTGCGGCCATTCCGGCTCCTCCGGCCTGACACGCAAGATATCGTCGTAGAGGACGCGGAAGATCTCGATCAGCGACAGGGTGGACCCGACATGGCCGCGGCCGCCGCCTTCGAGTGACTCTATGACCAGTTCCCGCAGATAGCGAGAGCGGTCGTCGAGGCGAACCGCGAGACTCGATTGTGCCAGGAGCGACATCACGTGATTTCCGAACAGAGAATGGTTTCGTGGTGATCGAGCATGCTTTCCGCTTTTCCGAGTTGGCGGGTTTTCGCCTCGTTCCAGGTTGCTTGCGTTCCGGCGCGCATCCGATGCCGCCAGTGACGCGGCAGAAATTCGTTGAGCAGGATCAGGCACCAGCGTAGGGCGATCAGCGGTACCTGCGCGCGCAAACGATGCCGATATCCAGGGTCCTGCTCGAAAAAGCCTGCCGTCCCCGTGATGAAACGGCGCCGATCCGACTCGCTCAAGGTCATCGCCGGGTGGCAGATGAAATCGCCGACGAGCCTGACCGGGTCATCCCAACCGAAATATTCGAAATCGACAAAGACCAAGCTGCCATTCGCGCGCCTCAGACAATTGTGGAAACCGAAATCGGACGGCGAGAGGACCTTCTGGGCTTGGGAAAGTGCGAGCTCCGGGCGCAGGCCCACCGCGTCGTAGCCGGCGATCAGGCGCGAGCGCGCCGCGGCGAGCGCCGGCGCGAGGCGGAGTTCGAGAAAACGGGCAAGCGCTGGCTCCTCGATCGCGACCGATCGCAGCCGCTCCAGGCGGGCGTCGACCTGGCGCAGCAATTCCTGCGCGGAGAGGCTGCTTTCAGTGGCCGTAGGAAGCCGCAGGGCGGCCTCGGTGGTCGAAAGCCGATGGAGCCGCGCGACGAAAGCCACCATCTGGTCGATGTCGTCCGGCGTATGCGGGCCGATCTTCACGCCGTCGAGCCAGGTGAAGAGGCCGAAGCCGCGATCCCGGTCTTGGGCGAGAGGTTGCGCGACGGCCCCCGCGAGCCCCTGTGCATTCAGGAACGACAGCGCAGCATATTCCTGCCCGAGACGGTCGCGCCCGTCGAGTTCCGGGCTCGGATAGGATTTCAGCAGATACCGCCGGGCACCAGCCTCGACCCGATAGACCCGGCTGTTCCCGCTCTCGCCGAGCCCGATGACCCGATCCGCGGGCGCGCCGAGCAGACGGGTGGCGATGCTTGCCGGATCATGTTCGGTGGGTTCAGCTGCATGCGAAAGCGACGTCATCATGCCGCCAACCGCCGCTCGACGAGACTTGTCAGCCGCTCCAGCACGTCGCGGTTTTCCGCGGCTAGCCTGTCGCGGAGCGCACGGGCGCCGGCGCGATACTCGGTGCCGCGCACCCGCTCCAGGCAGCTGGAAATGCCCTCGACCGTCGTATCGTCGATGATCGGCCCGGCTCCATAATCGCGCATAAAACCGGCCATGAATTTCCAGGAATCGTCCATCAACACCGGAAGCCCACCGGAGAGATACCCCGTCCAGCGATTGCAGACGCCGAAATGCCGATCCGGCTGCTCCGAGGTGACGTGCTCGCACAACCAACCGAATTCGTAGCGCGGCATTTGTGCCGCGAATTGAGCGAAGGGAACCCGGGCGTGATAGCGCAAAGGGCCGGACGCGAAACGCTCGCTATAGCCTCGATAGAGGGCGTCGCTCGACCGATCGGCATGAGCGGAGTTGTAGATGTCGATTTCGACGCCCGTTCGCGCCGCGACCCCCGCCATGAGATCGAGGAAATCATATCCGGTCTTGAATTGCGCCAGGAACGACGGTGCCGGGAAGAAGCCGCCATAGAGCAATCTCCGCCTCCCATCCTCGACCGGCCGAATTTCGGCCGGCGGCGGTCCGGAAATCAGGGGAAAATAAAGCTCATATGGAGCGGCACAGCGCGAGAGCACGCTGCGCCAAGCCGGTCCGCCTCGTTTCGAGACCAGGGTATCGACGTGTTGGCAGCTATAAAGCTCCGCCACGCGCAATTCTCGGATCGAGCGGGCGTCGAGCCCAAACAGCGAGATCAGATCCGAGTCGCGCCATGTCAGCGCGAAATCATACAATTCGTGGATCACGCAGATATCCGGAAAGCGCTGCTTGATCACCAGGCTGATGAAATTCTTGTAGAGAATGGTCCGGAGATAGACGGTACGCGGCCGCACTCGCGCCAGCGTCGCCGTGAGAAGGTCGAGCGACTCGTGGAGGTTGATCGTCTCGTAGAGGCTGGACGGATGCCAGGAGTCGGGCCGCCCCATGTAGAGGCCAAGGGTGCGATCCGGTGGGAACAGCGTCGTCAGCGCCTCGTTCTGGATGATGCTGTCGCGCGAACAGTCAATGATAACATGCTCGAACCGGCGCGATGCCGTCGCACCGAGCATGTCAGGAAGCCGATCCAAGGCGGACTTGCGAAACCGCGGATTGAGATAGATCGGAACGATTTTGTCCGCCGCGATCCCGAGCGCCGCCAATTGCGTCGTCATCTCGGCTTCGTACTGGTTGTGGGATAATAGGACGTAGTCGAACGTCAGATCTTGCAGGGCTTGGGGTGAAACGACCGGCAGTCCCTCGAACTCCGGCAGCGCGGCTGCGAGGCGATCGACGATTCCCAGGACCGTGAGGTGCGGCTGGCTCAGGAGTGCCGGCAACAGACCCCTCGTATGGGTCCCCGCGCCATAGACATAGATGCGACCGCCGGGAAGATGGTCGAGGCAGAATTGTGCGACGAGATCGAGCTGCCGAGGCGCACCGAAGCGGGCATAGAGAGTGGGCAACAGCGCCGTCGCCGCCGTATCGATGTCGAAACCGGGCGGTAGTCCGCGATCGGTCCAGAGATCATCCGTCCAGGAGGAGGTTGCGGGGTCGATCATCGCGCCGGCGTTGTGTCCATTCGTTTGCGCTCCTTCGGTGTCGCGATTGCGCCGCGGCTCGCGTAAGCCCGGCCAAGTCGTCTCAGGTCTTCGCAACCCGTCGGATTGACCGCAAAGACAGGAAGCTCGACACCCGAATGGCCATGAGGCGCTTCGTGCCGCTGACCGACGCTCTCGTCATCGCTCTGCACCAGGAACCTCAATAAAAACCGTTACAGGTGTTTTGTAAGGATTTGGTTAAGGAGGGCGCTTCGCCGGTTTTCGCGCGCGGTGCGCGGCCTGCCGCCGACCGTGGCGGCCCTCTCATTCGCGCGCCAGGGCCGCGTCGAGCTGCGCGTTTATCGCCGTCAGCGCCCGGTAAGTGTGATCATGCATGTCCTTGATCGTATGGATGAAGATGGCGAGGAACGCGCGCATCATCGCCACCTGTTCCTCGTCGGGGATGCGGTGATAGAAGAAATACCCGATCTGGAAGATCATCATCAGTGAACCGACATAGGCGGCTCTGAGTACATTCTGAAATTCGCGTGCGCCGGTGGCGCGGAGTTCGGGCAGCATGCGGGCGTAGAAGGTCGGAAAACTCATCTCCGTCGTGAGGGCTTCGTCGACGAGCCTGTCGACGCAGGCTTCCCAATCGACGAAGTCGGCGATCAGTGCTTCGAGCGAGACCCGGCGCGCCAGACCCGCTGCCGGAACGAAGGGAAGCGCCGCCTTGATCTGTGCAATCACGCCGTCGCGCCGCCCAGGGGGACTCTTGAGGGTCACGGTGCGCGGCAATTTCGGGATCGTTCCTGTGATGCGGACCCCGTCGGAGCAGTTGAAGACCTTGGCCGTGGGGAACGGATCCAGTGAATGGATCATCAGCATCCGTGCCCATTGCAGAATATCATTGGTAAAGGCGGTGCCACCGAAATTCGCGGTCATCGGAATATTCCAGGCGCGGCTGGTGTCTTCGTACTGGGCTGCCCAATCCCGGTTGGTCGCGTAGATCGACTGATCCGAGTGGCGCTTTTTCGTATCTCGGGTCCCGAGATCCACCCCGAACAGATAGAGTTGACGAAATCCCATCAGCAGCGACGCCCGGATTCCGACATTGGTCACGGTCGGTGTGGCGCCATAGATGCCGACCTTGTCTGGAGCCCAGAGGCTGGTCGTGCACACGGAGTCGCGAAAGAAAAGGATGCGACTGTCGAACAGATCGAGCATCTCCGGATAGACCGTGTTCGCCGCGATCAGGGTTATCTGCTTCAGGGTGCCATGGGCGTCGCGGAGCATTTCGAGATGTTTGAATGACCCGACGACATTTTCGAGTTCGCAATGGAAATCCGGCACGATGCCGTTGTGCAGCAGCGTCGACAGTCCGGTGCCACAGGAGAACAGGACCGCCTTGTCGCGATTGGCGCGAATCACGTCGAACGACTTATCGACCGAGGGCCCCGAGCCGATGATGAAGGCCGGCACATCGCGTTCGAGACGCGGGGTGGTGTCGAGCAGGTAGCTGTCGTAATGGATCAGATTGAAGCCACAATTCTTGATCATCACGAGCTCGTCTTCCCAGAATCCGATCGATATGGGGAGGAGCGGCAATTCTTTCTTGAACTGTTCGTAGACGTTGTCGAGCAGCATGGATCGATAGTGGCGGAAGATGTAGGAGCCATCGATCAGGCCGAAGCCTTCGCCGCGCATGAACCAGTGCATCCGCGAGTGCACCGTCGCCGGATCATTGCCAATGATGAAGTGGAAGTAGGTATTTCGCGCCGTCGCCTTGGCGTGCAGTGCTTCCCAATCCAGGCACCAGCACGAGTGCTCGAAGAATTCGAAGAATTCCTCGATGACGACGATCTGGCGAACGTCGCATTCCTCGATGAGGGGGTCGAGATGAAGCCCGAGGCCGAGCCCGAAGACCAGGAGATAGCCGGAATCATGGTTGGGCTTCAGGGGTAGCTTGGGCAATTCGCGGCCGTCGAGGAACTCGTACATCGCTTCCGAGACCCGCTCATGCACGAAGCCAGGCGGGTTGTAGCGCTGCGGTGGGTTCATGAAGAACTGGCCGGGGACGCGTTTGAACTCCTCGATCTGACGCGCGGCGAAGCTCACCGCATCGGTGTCGTAGAACAGGGTATGGCCGAGATCGATATTGAGGTCGCCGCTCGCGGCGCTGCCGACCAGGGTCGAGCGGGTCGGCCCGATATCACGGAGCTTCTGGAAGAGATTGGCGTATTCACGCTCGAAAAAGGCGCGGTTGCGGTCGTAGAGCTCTTGGTCGCGGTCCATCAATGCTCGTACCTCTCACGGCGCACCAGAGCGATGCGCGTGGCCCCTCTCGATGCAGGGGCAGATGATCCTCCATCGCCTCGGGCGGCGACAGAGGATCAATCTCGGGCTTGACGGTTAATTTTCGGCTAAGCTCTCGCGTGTTCAGCCGCGCGCGGCGATCAGCGCTTTCTCGAGGCGCTCCAGACCTTCCTCGAGAACGGCATCAGACACTGTCAGCGGCACGAGGATGCGGATCGCGTTGGAATACACGCCGCACGACAGCAGGATCAGACCCTCGGCCAGGGCCGCGGTGGTGACGCGCTTGGTCGCATCGGCGTCGGGCTCGTAGCTGCCGCGGTTCTTGACGATGTCGAATCCGATCATGGCGCCGGGACCGCGGATGCCGGTGATCGGCACGACGTCGTTGCGCGACGCCATGGCGGCGAGACGTTCCTTGACATGGGCGCCGATGGCATCGGCGCGGGCGCAGAGCTTTTCCTCGGCGATCACGTCGAGCACAGCCAGCGCCGCGGCGCAGGCGACCGGGCTGCCGGCATAGGTGCCGCCGAGGCCGCCGGGCTCCGCGGCATCCATCAACGCCGCACGACCGATCACGCCCGAGAGCGGGAATCCGCCTGCCAGAGACTTGGCGACGGTGACGATGTCGGGCTCGACGCCGGAATGCTCGATGCCGAAGATCTTGCCCGTACGTGCGAAGCCGGTCTGGACCTCGTCGGCGATGAGCACGATCCCCTGTTCGTCGCAGAGCTTGCGCAGCGCCTGCAGCAGTTCGGTCGGGGCGGCATAGAAGCCGCCTTCGCCCTGCACCGGCTCGATGATGATGGCCGCGACTCGGGACGGCTCGACATCGGCCTTGAACAGGAATTCGAGCGCGCGCAGGCTATCGCGCACGGTAACGCCGTGATCCTCGATCGGGAAGGGCACGTGGTAGACCTCGGCCGGCAGTGGGCCGAAGCGCTTCTTATAGGGCAGGACCTTGCCGGTCATCGCCATGGTCAGCAGGGTGCGGCCGTGGAAGCCGCCGGTGAATGCGATCACAGCGGAGCGCCCGGTCGCGGCGCGGGCGATCTTGACGGCGTTCTCGGTCGCTTCCGCGCCGGTGGTGAAGAGGATGGTCTTGGCATCACCGCTGAATGGAGCCAGCGCGTTCAGCTTTTCGGCGAGCTCGATATAGGGCTCGTAGGCCGTGACCTGGAACGCCGTATGGGTATAGAGACCGAGCTGTTTCTCAACGGCCGCCAGCACTTTGGGATGGCGATGGCCGGTATTGAGTACCGCGATACCGCCGCCGAAATCGACGTAGCGCTTGCCCTCGACATCCCACAACTCTGCGTTCTCCGCGCGGGCCGCGAATACAGGGTAGGCGGTGGCCACGCCCCGCGGCACGGCGCGCTCGCGACGGGCGAGAAGTTCGGCGTTGATCGGCATGATCCTGTTCCTCTTCAACCAAGTGATCACATTATCAAGCGCGTCTGAGTCGGGAGAGACAAGTGCATTCTCCTGACGGCTGAATCGCCAAAGATTCGCGGCACCCGACCGCATCTCCGATGCCCGTCCGATTTGACCGACTTTCAACTTGGACCGCGTTCAGCAAGATGCTGCAGGTGCGGTATTGCGGCGCGAAGAATTGTTTCCTGGTGTTAATAATTTTTTATTGCAATGCGGGAAAGAATGCCGTGAGGTAGAGCAGGTCATTAGGGCGGTTCAATCCATGGATCTCAAGATTTCACGTGTTCGGCGGACAGTCTTCACGAACGGCAGGGACTGATGAGCCCCGCTGGAATCGCCGACATGGACGCGCATATCGTCCAGGCACAGGAGCTCGCCCTGCTCGGCAGCTTCGACCTCGATCCCGATTCCGGCCGACTGCGCTGCTCGCCGACGATGAACCGCCTGATCGGCTGGGATGAAGATCCCGGTCGGAACCTTGCCGCGCTCGCCGATCTTGTACACCCAGGGGATGTCGCCCAGTTCGAAACCTGGGTCGAGGATCTTCGTGCCGGAAGCATGGCGCCGATTTCCTGCTACGCCCGCATTATCCGCCCCGGCCATGATGTTCGCCAGGTCTACCTGCGTGCCCAGCTTCGCGAAGGCGGCGAGGTCGGTCGACGCGCGCTCGGCGTGATCCAGGATCTGAGCGAAGCGATGGCCGACCGTCAGGTCCTGGCGGAAAGCATGCTGCTGGCCCAGGACATGTTCCGGAATGCGACCTGGGGCATGTTCCAGACGACCAAGGATGGCCGCTATCTCAATGCGAATGCGGCGCTGGCGCGGATCTACGGCTATGAGTCGACGCAGGAGATGCGCGACGGCCTGACCAATATCGGCCGCCAGCTCTATGTCGAAGCGGGTCGGCGATCGGACTTTATCAAGCTGATGAAGCGCGACGGCCGGGTTTCTGGTTTCGAATCGCAGATCTATCGCCGCGACGGCGTCAAGATCTGGATTTCCGAGAGCTGCCGCGAAGTCCGCACGAGTTCCGGCCGGTTCCTGTATTTCGAGGGCACCGTCGACGAGATCACGGCGCGCAAGGAGGCGGAAGAGGCGCTCCATGCCGCCACCGAGACCGCGCAGAACCAGAAGCTGCGCTTCGTCGCCGCGCTCGAGAACATGTCGCAGGGCCTGTGCATGTTCGGGGCAGATGGCCGCCTCGTCGTCTGCAATCCGCGCTTCCTGGAGATATACGGCTTCGCCGCGGAGACCTCCCTGATCGGCGCGACGCTCGCCGACGTGTTGCGACAGTCGCCGTTGCTCGCGGTGGATACGCCGGAAACACGCCGCGTGATCGCCGAGCACCTGGCCATGATCGCATCACGCTCAAGCGATCTCCTGACCCAGGAGTTGCCTGACGGTCGGATCATGACGATCACCCACGAGCCGATGCCGGGCGGTGGCTTCGTCGATACGCTGACCGACGTCACCGAGCAGCGGCATGCGGCGGCGCGGATCGCCCATATGGCGCTCCATGACCCGCTCACCGACCTGCCCAACCGCGTGATGTTCCGCGAGCGGCTCGAGCAGGCCCTGCACCGCGTCCCGCGCGGCGAGGCCTGTGCCGTGCTGTGTCTCGATCTCGACCAGTTCAAGGCCGTCAACGACACCCTGGGACACCCCGTCGGCGACGCTCTGCTGCGGGCGGTCACCGATCGTCTGCGACGGATGGTGCGACCGACCGACACCGTGGCCCGCCTCGGCGGCGACGAGTTCGCGATCGTCCAGAGCAGCGTCAACCATCCCCAGGACGCCACCAAGCTCTCCAATCGGCTGCTTCAGGAGCTGAGCCGTCCCTATGAAATCGAGGGCCATCACGTCGTGATCGGGACGAGCATCGGCATCGCCGTCGCGCCGATCGACGGGCTCGATCCCGACAAGCTGCTGAAGAGCGCCGATATGGCGCTGTATCAGGCCAAGGGAGACGGCCGTGGCCGCTATCGCTATTTCGAGCCGGAGATGGATACCGAGATGCAGGAGCGCCGCCAGCTCGAGCTCGAGCTGCGCAATGCCCTGCGCGAGGACGAATTCGAACTCTATTTCCAGCCGCTGGTCGATCTCAGCCGCAACCAGATCACCGGGTTCGAGGCGCTGATGCGCTGGAACTCGCCGACCCGCGGCATGGTGCCACCGGCCCGCTTCGTGCCGCTGGCCGAGGAAATCGGCCTGATCATCCCGATGGGCGAATGGGTCGTCGACGCCGCGTGCCGCGAGGCGGCGCGCTGGCCCGGTGCGCTCAAGGTCGCGGTCAACGTCTCGCCGGCGCAGTTCAAGAGCAACAAGCTGGTTTCGGTCGTCCGCGATGCGCTGGAGAATTCGGGCCTGTCGCCGAGCCGGCTCGAAATCGAGATCACCGAATCGGCGATGGTCGACGATGTCGAGGGTGCGATCAAGCTGCTGAATGAACTCAAGGGGCTCGGCGTGTCGATCTCGATGGATGATTTCGGCACCGGCTATTCTTCGCTCAGTTATCTCAGCCGTTTCCCCTTCGACAAGATCAAGATCGACCAGAGCTTCGTGCGCGATCTCGGCAAGAAGGCCGACTGCATGGCGATCATCCGCGCCGTCACCGGTCTCTGCGACAGCCTCGGCGTCACGGCGAATGCCGAGGGCGTCGAGACCGAGGAACAGCTCAACATGCTGCGCGACGAGTGCTGTAACGAGGTGCAGGGCTATCTCATCAGCCGTCCCATGCCGACGTCGGCGATTACCGAATTCCTCGCCGATTTCCTGGAGAACGGCCTGCCTTCGGCGGACGCGCTGATCGCTCCGTCCGATAAGAGCAAGCGCAGGCGGCCGGAAACTGCCCTGACCTCGTGACGTCCTTGCCGCGCTACTGGGGCGGCAGGGCGGCGACGAGATCGAGGATGCGCGGCGCCAAATCCTTCCGGCAGATCAGCAGGTCTGGCAGATAGGTCTCGGCGTCGTTGTAGCGCAGCGGCGAGCCGTCGACACGCGAGGTATGGAGCCCGGCCGCGCGTGCGACCGCGCTAGGTGCGCAGGAATCCCACTGATACTGGCCGCCGGTATGCAGATAGATATCGGCCTCGCCGCGCACCACGGCCATGGCCTTGGCCCCGGCGGAACCCATCGGCAGGAGTTCGGCGTCGAGCGCTTTCGCCACAGCGAGGGCCTCGCGGGCAGGGCGCGTGCGGCTGACCAGCATCCGCAGCCGCGCCGGCTCCGGGGCCGGATCAAACTTCTGGTCGGTCGAGAGTGTGACCCCGAGACCGGGCAGGGCGACGGCGCCGATCGCGGCGACGCCATCGATGGCAAGCCCGATATGGACGGCCCAGTCGGCGCGTTGCTCGCTGAACTCCCGGGTGCCGTCGAGCGGGTCGACGATCCAGACCCGATGGTGATCAAGGCGCTTGTCCGTATCGGTGCGTTCCTCGGAGAGAATGCCATCGGCCGGCCGGGCGATCGCCAGCGCCTCAAGGATGAAGTCGTTGGCGATGCGGTCGCCGACCTTGCCGAGCGCCTTGTCGCGGAACAGACCGGAAGACTGCAGGGTCAGCAACAGCGCCCCGGCGGTCTCGGCGATCCGTCGGGCCAGCTCTGCATCGGTATCGGCCATGGTCACGCGCCCTTCAGGACAAATTCCACAATCATTTCCGCCGCATCTTCGGGCGTGACGGCGCTGGTGTCGATCCTGATTTCCGGATTGACGGGCGGCTCATAGGGCGAGTCGATGCCGGTGAAGTTCTTGAGCTGGCCGGCGCGGGCCTTCTTGTACAAGCCCTTGACGTCGCGACGCTCCGCTTCGTCGAGTGCGGTGTCGATATGAATCTCGACGAATTCGCCGGGCGGCAGCATGCCGCGCACCATGTCGCGCTCGGCGCGGAACGGGCTGATGAACGCGGTCAGCACGATCAGCCCGGCATCGGTCATCAGCTTGGCGACCTCGCCGACCCGGCGGATATTCTCGACGCGGTCGGCATCGGTGAACCCCAGATCCTTGTTGAGGCCGTGGCGGACATTGTCGCCATCGAGCAGGAACGAGTGGCGGCCGAGCGCGTGGAGCTTCTTCTCGACGAGGTTGGCGATCGTCGACTTGCCGGCGCCGGACAACCCGGTGAACCACAGCAGGCGCGGCTTCTGGCCCTTCTGGGCGGCATGGGCCTCGCGGCTGATGTCGATGGTCTGCCAATGGATGTTGTGGGCGCGGCGCAGGGCGAAGTGCAGCATGCCGGCGCCGACCGTGGCGTTGCTGATGCGATCGATCAGGATGAAGCCGCCGAGGTCATGGTTCTCGGCATAGGGGCTGAACGGAATCGCGCGGTCGAACGCGATGTTGACGACGCCGATCGCGTTGAGTGCGAGCGTCTTCGCCGCGCGATGCTCCATCGTGTTGACGTTGATCTCGTATTTCGGCTCGGTGATCGTCGCCGATACCGTGGTCGTGCCGATCTTGACCCAGTACGGGCGCCCGGGCAGCATCGCCTCGTCGGCCATCCAGACGATGGTCGCCTCGAACTGGTCGGCGACCTCGAGCGGCTCATCCGCGGCCGTGATGACGTCGCCGCGCGAGCAGTCGATTTCGTCGGCCAGCGTCAGCGTGATCGATTGGCCGCTGACCGCGGCGTCCATGTCGCCGTCGAGCGCCACGATCCGCGACACGGTCGAGGTCTTGCCGGACGGCAGCACGCGGACGGCGTCACCGGGGCGGACCGTGCCTGAGGCGATCAGTCCGGCGAAGCCGCGGAAATCAAGGTTCGGCCGGTTGACCCATTGCACCGGCATCCGGAACGGCTCGTCGACGAGGCGGCTGGCGTCGAGCGGTACGGTTTCGAGATGTTCGAGCAGTGTCGGACCCTTGTACCAGGGCGTGGCCGCGCTCTTGCTCGTGATATTGTCGCCCTTCAGGCCCGAGATCGGGATCGCCAGGAAATTCTCGATGCCGATGCTCTTGGCGAAGCGCTGGTACTCGATGACGATGTCGTCGAAGCACCACTGGCTGTAGCCGACCAGATCCATCTTGTTGATGCAGAGCACGACATTGCGGATGCCGATCAGCTTGACGAGGAAGCTGTGGCGGCGGGTCTGGGTCAGCACGCCCTTGCGGGCGTCGATCAGGATGACGGCCAGATCCGCGGTCGAGGCGCCCGTTACCATGTTGCGGGTGTACTGCTCGTGGCCGGGGGTGTCGGCGACGATGAATTTTCGCCGGTCGGTGGCGAAGAAGCGATAGGCGACGTCGATCGTGATGCCCTGCTCGCGCTCGGCGGCGAGTCCATCGACCAGCAGCGCGAAATCGATGTCCTGGCCCTGGGTGCCGAGCCGCTTGGAATCGGCTTCGAGCGCCGCGAGCTGATCCTCGAAGATCATCTTGCTGTCGTAGAGCAACCGGCCGATCAGGGTCGATTTCCCGTCGTCGACGCTGCCGCA
>CAIUCF010000069.1 GCA_903897565.1 uncultured Rhodospirillales bacterium
CGAGGGCGGCGTGGGCCGCGGCGAGCAGCGCCGGCAATACGGGCTGCGTGATGATGGTCGATACGCCGGCCTGGATGGCCGAGAGCACCGCTTTTTCGTCATTGGCGAAGAGCGCCCCGCTGACCACGGCGCCGGGCTGCAACGACGCGAACAGCGCCGCCGATTGCTCAAGGTTTTCGTCGAAATCCACAGGCGTGACGCCCGCCGGCGCCTTGGCGAGCACAGGCACCTTGGCCACCGCGCCCGCCCATTGGGCGACGAGATGGAGCGCCGGATCGTCTTCCTCGCGCGGCGTGAACACCTCGAGCGCACCTTGGTAGACGATCCCGGTGCTGCCATCGACGGTGACGATTTGTCCAGCCAGCGCATCGAGGCTGCCGGCGCCGCATCCGACGACACAAGGCCGGCCGAGCGCGCGGCCGACGACCGCAGCGTGGCTGGTCGAGCCGCCCTGCTCGGTCAGGATCGCCTTGGCGGCGATCATGCCGTGGAGATCGTTCGGGCTGGTGGTCGGCCGTGCCAGCACGACCGCCTCGCCCTTGGCTGCATGGGCCTCGGTCTCGTCGGCATCGCTCACGACCAGGCCGACACCGACACCCGGCGAGGCCGCCTCGCCCTTGGCGAGCACGACGCCCTTCTCCGCGGCACCCTCGACCAGTCGTGGGCTCAGCAGCAGACGGATCTGTTCCGACGAGATGCGCTGCAGCGCGGTCGCCTGGTCGACCCAGCCTTCATTGACCATGTCGACGGCGCTGCGCACCGCGGCGCGCGGCGCGCGCTTGGCGACCCGGCTCTGCAGGAAATAGAGCTTGCCGCGTTCGACGGTGAACTCGATATCCTGCATGTCGCCGGCGGTGTGCTCGAGCAAGGCCGAGGATTTCAGCAACTCGTCCATGGCGTCGCCGAGGCTCTCGCGCATCGCTTCGAGCGGCTTCGGCGTGTGCTTGCCGGAGACCACATCCTCGCCCTGGGCGCGGATCAGGAACTCGCCGTAAGGCACCGATTCGCCGGTGATCGGGTTGCGGGTGAACAGCACGCCGGTGCCGGAATTGCCGTCCATATTGCCGAACACCATCGCCTGGACCGTGACGGCGGTGCCGAGCGTGTGCGGGATATCGTGATGGTCGCGGTAGCGGCGGGCGCGGCGCGAGTTCCAAGAGTCGAACACCGCGTTGATCGCGCCCTTAAGCTGATCGCGGACATTCTCGGGGATCACCGCCGTATGATGATCCTCGGTCTTCATCACGATGCTGGCATAGAGCTCGCGGAAGCGGCGGCGGGTATCGGCGGCAAAAGCCGGATCGCCGCATTCGGCGCCGAGCAGCGCTTGCGTCTCGTCGTTGATGCCGAGATTGAGCACCGTATCCATCATGCCGGGCATCGAGATCGGCGCGCCGGAGCGCACCGAGACCAGCAGCGGACTCGGGCCGCTCCCGAAGCTGCGGCTGCTCTGCGCCTCGAGCCAGGCGATATTGGCCTCAAGCTCGGCGTCGAGCTCGGGCGGCAGGCCGCCCTTCTCCAGGTAATAGCGGCAGGCCTCGGTAGTGATCACGAAGGCCGCCGGGACGCTGAGGCCCAGCGAGCGCATATGGGCGACAGACCAGGCCTTGCCGCCGATCAGCGCCTTCTCCGGCAGCGAGCTGCCGTCGAGCCGGAGAATCCAGGGAGCCGGGACCGCCATTACTCGCTCCGAATCCGGCCGACGATGCGGAGGAGGTCCTCGTGCAGCTCGAACCAAAGGGTGTGGTAGCTCTCGATCTTGGCGTCGGACACCCAGGCGATCTCGCCGTCCTCGGCCTTCTCCAGCGCCTCGAGCAGGCCCTTGCTGTAGTAGGACATGCGGGGGATCACGCTCGACAGCTTGGCGAGGATGCCCTCGGCCCGCTCATGCAGCTTGCCGAGGCGGTCGATGATGCCGTCGTCATAGGACTTGTTGGAATGATCGTTGGTGACCCGCTGGCCGCCGACTTCCATCGTCTGCCAATCGGTGATCAGCCCCTTCAGGGTCACGTTGATGACCTCGAACGCTTCGTAAGCGGCCATGAACGCCGCGTTCTCGCGAACGTCGTCGTAGTGCCGCGAATAATCGGCGTCCAGCGCGATGCGGCCGAGGCCGGACAGCATGTACTTGCCGTTGACCTCGACGGCGCGCCCGCCGGTCGCTGCCTTGGCAAGCAGCGCCGCGGTGGTCTTCTCGTCGAGCCCGATCAGCCCGGCGATCTCGCCGGGCGCCGCGTGCTTCTTGATGGCAAGACCGTGAAGAACGATGTGGGATGGGGTCATGATGGGATTCCGATCACCGTGACGCGGCTTTGGCAGCGCGATTAATGGTGTCGCGGATCTCGCGACGGAGGATCTTGTTGGCGGCGCTCTTCGGCAGTTCCGGCCAGATCTCGATCGATTTCGGCCGCTTGTAGCCGGCGAGCCGCGACACGGCATGAGCCAGCACTGCCTGGGCATCGACGCCCTCGCGCGCCGTGATCACGGCATGGATGCGATCGCCCCATTTTTCATCCGCCAGCCCGACGACGGCGGCGTCGATCACGCCCTCATACTCGAGCAGCACGTCCTCGACTTCGCGCGGATAGACGTTGAAGCCGCCTGAGATCAGCATGTCGTTCTTGCGGTCGAGAATGTAGAAGAACCCGTCCTCGTCCATCTTGCCGACATCGCCAGTGTGCAGCCAGCCGCTGCGGAAAGCTTCGGCGGTGGCTTCCGGGCGGCCCCAGTAATAAGCCATCAGCTGGGTGCCGCGGCACACGATCTCGCCGATCTCGCCAGGCGGCAGGGCGTTGTCGTTGTCGTCGAAGATCGCGACCTCGACGGTCGAGAACGGCCGGCCGCAGGAGCCGGTGCGGTCATGATCTTCCGGTCCGAGGAAGGTAATGGCCATCGGGCTCTCGGCCTGGCCGTAGCATTGCGCGAAGACCTTGCCGAAGCGGGCTTCGGCGCGACGCAGCAGGGTATCGGCGATCGGCGAAGCGCCGTACGCGATGCGCTGGAGATTCAGCTTGGCCGTCGCCAGCGAGGGCTGCTCCATGATCATCGCCAGCATCGTCGGCACCAGGAAGGTCAGCGAGGCGTTCTCACGCTCGGCCAGCTGGATGAACGTCGCCGGATCGAACTTCTTCATCACCAGCGACCGCACACCGCGGACCAGCGCCGGCAGGAAGAACGCTCCCGAGGCATGGGCGATCGGCGCGGCATGCAGGAAGGTGTCGCCCGGCCGCATGTTCGGCATCAGGTCCATCAGGAATACCGACAACTCGGCGGTCTCGCCGCGGGTCGTCAGGGTGACGCCCTTGGGACGACCGGTGGTGCCGCCGGTATAGCCGAGGCGATAGGGCGCCTCGAGATCGCGATCGACGGCACAGGGGGTATCGGCGCCCTCTGCCGTCATCCGCGCCAGCTCGGCGGGGCCCAGGCGGATCAGGCCGCTCGGCACTTCTTCCTGCTCGCCGCAGAACACGGCGCGGGCGCCGCTATCGGTCAGCTTGTAGGCATGGTTGTCGGCGGTCTCACGGGTGTTGAGGCCGACGCGGACGAGGCCGGCCTTCGCCAGGGAGTAATAGGCGACGAGGCAGTCGATGCCGTTGGGCAGCAGCACGCCGACGCGATCGCCCGGGTTCAAGCCAGACGCCAGCAACGCATTGCCGAGGCGGTCGGTGAGCGAGTCGAATTCGCGGAAGCTGACGACCCGGTCGTCCTCGACCAGGCAGGGCGCGTCCTTGAAGTGCAGCGCCGCGCGACGAATGAGCGAGCCGATCTGCATCAGACGGGTCCTTTCCCGGTGCCGCGCCCTTTGAGGGTGCGGGAATTGCGCTGGTCGATCTTGTAGAGCTCGTTGGCGAGCTCGGTATGGGCGTTGTACTTGACCCAGGTTTCACACAGGAACCGGTACTTCGGCGTCAGTGACTCCGGTGTGTAGTCGCGGACGGCCTGGTTGTATTCGGCCAAGGTCAGGGTGCCGCGGGTGGTGTTGTACCGATCATTCTTGGGATCGAGCGTCGTGGTGCCAGGCTGGATCGGGCCGACGCTCGGGACGTATTCTTCGCCCGCCAGGATCGACAGCGGCAGCGGCGTCAGCACGCGCTGCGGCTTGTTCGAATGCTTCATCATCTCGAACGGCGACGTCACCTGGTTCGGCAGGGTCAGGTAGCCGACCAGTTCGCCGAGCGCCATGTCGGCGTATTCGTCGTTCAGGATCGGCCGCAGCCGCTCGGCGCGCGGGTCGATCTCGAGCCAATCGGCGACCTCGAAGGCGCCCGCGACATGGGCGATGTCCTTGATCGAGGCGTAATACATCAGCGCGCCGGCATCCATGAGCTGGTCGCGCGACCAGTCGGCCATGCGCAGCCACAGCTTGTTCATCGCCACTTTCAGCTCTTCGGAGATCTTGTTGAGCGTGGCGGTGAGTTCCTCGGCCGAGCCCATGCCGACCGGGACATGGCCGTCGGTCAACAGGTCGGAGGTGTAGAGCCCGACACCGGACAGCATCTCCCCGCGAAATTCCGGAGTCGATTCGAAGCTGCCCCAGTCGTCGAGGATGTTGAAGTGGCAGCCCCGCGCCGCCATCGTGACGGTGAGGTTGTTGTAGGTGACGTCGGCGGTGACGCCATCCAGCCAGGGCAGCGAGGACTCGCCCATGTCCATGAAGTCGCGGACCAGCATTTCCTGATCGTCATCGAGCTTGTAGGGGCCGGTATTGGCGGTGTTGAGGCGGCACTCGCAGGCGGTCAGGAACGCGTATTGCGAGACCGTCGCGAGGAAGCTCAGGGTCGCCTCGTGCAGCGGCTCGCCGGGCTGGCACGGATACATGTCGGCCTTGAAGACCTCGAGGCGGCGATTGGGCAGGATCTGCGAGCGATGGCCGTAGGCGCTGTTGTTGATATGGCCGTTGTTGCGATGCCAGCCGAGCTGGAAGCGGCGCCAGAAATCCATCACATAGGCAATGTCCTCGGCGGCGTCCTGCGGTCGCAGCATGCCGAGCGACAGCAGCCATTCGCGGCCGAGCAGATAGAACGCCGGCAGACACCAGCCCATGGTGGCGGCCTGGATCTTCATGCCGATGCCGCGGCAACGATCGGCCAGATCCTCGGCCCGCATGCTCTTTTCGATTTTGCGCAGGACTTCCGGGTAGCGATAGAAGCAATTGGCGTAGGACAGCAGGATATAGGCCGACACCGGGAACAGCTTCGAGCCCTGCACCGTCCGCGTCACGCACAGCCAGTAGGTCTCGTCACCGATCAGCTGAATGGCGTTGTTGGCTTCCAGCAACTGGGCATAGGTCAGCGGCGTGTCGCCGGTAACCCCGGTTCTCGTCTCGGCGCCACTCATTTCGCAATCCTCCAGATATACGCCGGCATGTCCTGGCCGGTCTGGTACGCCTCTGCGGTCTTGGCCGGGGCGGTTGTCTCGATTTCGACCTCGTCGCCCTCGTAGATCCCGGTGATGCGGGCGTTCATCAGGCAGGGAATGCCGTATTCGCGGGTCAGGATGCCGAGATGCGAGCGCACGGTACCGCCGGCGCAGATGACAGCATGGAACTTCTCGCAGATCGGCGCGGTCAGGGTGCCGCCGGAATCATCGATGATGGCGACCGTGTTCTCCGGCATGCCGTTCTTCATGTAGTAGATCACCTGCTCGCTCGAGCGGATGTAGCGGGCGATGCCGCGGATATTGGTCGGGCGGCGGCTGACATTGTCGCCGACGCCGCACAGCGCCCGGCCCTCGGCATCGGGCGGGCCGGTCACGGCCTCGGGATGCTCGAAGCAGAAGGTGTCGGCGTTGGTCGTGGTATCGGGCGCCGGCTTGTAGATGTCGGGCCGGTCGCGCACCGAGGCCATCGAGGTGAATGAATAGCGATGGCCGGTGGCGACGATCTTGGCGTCGATGGCCTCGAACTCCGCCTTGGTGATCAGCTTATCGGCCGAGCCGAAGACGAAAGACGCCCAGTCGTCGCCGCTCTCCTTGAGCTTGCGCCGCACCAGATCGCGCACCGAGTTGTGCACCGCCTCGACCAGCGCGAATTGCGGCGCCTCGCCGTAGCGATCATTGTCCACGTAAAGCTTCATGACTATCTCCGTAAACCGGGTAGCATTTGATGGTCCTGACCCTGCGCCGGGCGGACGAAATCGGGGCCGTTAGATGACGGTCGAGCCGCCGTCGAGGGCGAGGTTGAGGCCTGCCGAGAACGAGGACTGCGGCGACAGCAGCCACTTGACCGCGTTCGCGACCTCTTCGCCCGTGCCGATACGACCCATCGGCACCGCCGCGAGCACCGCGTTGCGGGTGGTTTCGGCTGCCATCAGGTCCGTCGTCATCGGGCTGGTGATGAAGGCCGGGCACACCGAATTGATACGGATGCCCTTGGATGCGTATTCGACGCCGGCGGTCTTGGTCAGGCCGACGACGGCGTGCTTCGAGGTGACATAGGCCGAAGCGCCGGCCCAGCCGATCAGCCCCGCCGCCGAGGCGATGTTGACGATCGCGCCGCTGCCCTGCGGCTCCATCAGTTCGAGTTCGGCCTGCAGGCAATGGACGACGCCCATCACATTGATGTCGATGACCTTCTGGAAGGTCTCGATCGGGTACTGGGCGGTCGGCACCAGGGGGCCAAGGATTCCGGCATTGTTTACGGCGCAATCGAGCCGGCCGTAATGCTTCGCCGCGGCGGCGACCGCGGCGCGCACCACATTGCGGTCGGTGACGTCGCCGAGTGTGACGGTAACTTCACCGCCGACTTCGCGGACCTGGCGCGCCGTCTCCTCGATGCTGGCCGCCACGAGATCGAACAGGGCCAGCCTGACGCCGGCCTTCGCCAGCGACAACGCGATGGCGCGGCCGATGCCACCGCCCGCACCGGTCACGAACGCCGATTTGCCGGCGAGGCCGAAATCCTGATGATCAACACTCGTCGCGCCGCTTGCTGCCATGACCGCGTTCCCCCTGTTCAGATATTATTTTTACTTAATTGACTGTCGTGTGACCGACCTCAGCCCTGGGCGATCGTGCCGCCATCGGCCACCAGCAGCGACCCGGTGCAGAAGGAGGACTCATCCGAAGCGAGGAACAGGCAGGAATAGGCGATTTCCATCGGCGTGCCGGCGCGCTTCATCGGCGAGATCTGTGACGCCGTCTTGTCGTCGTCGAAGACGTACATCACCGAGGCGATCATCGGCGTGTCGATCCAGCCCGGGGCGACGCAGTTCACGCGAATATTGTCCTTGGCATAGGTCACGCACATCGAGCGGGTCAGATTGATGACCGCCGCCTTCGATGCGGTATAGGCATGAGCATCGGCATTGCCGATCAGGCCGAGGATGCTGGCGACGTTGACGATCGAGCCCTTGCCGTTCTTGATCATCGCCGGCAGCACCGCGCGGTTGGCGAGGAAGCAGCCTTCGAGGTTGGCGCCGATCACTTCGCGCCAGTTCTTGAGCGTCGTCGTGCCGACGGGATCCATGCTGCCCTGGACAGTGTCCTTGAGGCTGTAGCCGACGCCGGCGGCATGGACGAGGATATCGACCTTGCCGTAGGCCGCGAGGGCGGCATTGACCGTCGCCTCGACATCGGCCTCGCTGGTGACGTCGGCCTTGACCGAAATTGCCTTGCCGCCCTTGGCGCGGACCTCGGCGACGACTTCGTCGACCTTGGAAACGGTTCGGCTCGCCGCGACGACCATCGCGCCTTCGGCGGCGAACAGCTCGACGCAGGCGCGGCCGATGCCGGAGCCGGCGCCCGTGATGATTGCGACTTTGCCTTCGAGACGCGCCATGTTTCCTCTCCCAGATCGCCTCGCTTTGCTCGCGAGTTCGGCGTTTTTTGTAGGGCAACTTTGTAGGGCAGTCAATCGCGATTGCGGGTGTTTTGCACCATCAGGCATGAGGTCACGAGCCGGCCCGAAGGTCAAGAATTCGGCCCGGTTCCCGGGGCCATTGCGACAACAGGAATGGCGGCTGCGGAGCTAGTTCGTCGCGACGATACTTTCGCAAAGGCGCCGGTGCGGAAGGGTCGGGACCGATCGCGAAAGGCTCTTCAGTCGCATGAATATCGTCACCTCATGATCGAAATATAATATATGCCGCATCGCACCAATTTTGGTGCATCGCGATATAAGATTGTCGGACAATCGATAAAGCCGCGAAAACCCTCTGCATTCCACGCATATCAGAGTTCTCTCTTGATCACGAAGAAACCACTGGCTTGTTTTACTCGACCAAGTCTATTGTTGCAGTGCGGTACCTTCGCGTCTCCCGATGCGAACACCGCACGCCTCTTTAGGCGTTTCCTCCCTAGACTTGGGCCGTGCGAAAGCACGGCCTTTTTTTTGGCTCTGACTCTTAGTCGAGAATCTGGCCGGCGCGCCGCGCCGCGACCCGGGCCAGCGCCGCCCAGTCGAGCTCGCCGTCGCCATGGGCGATGCCGTCGAGGAAATTATCCTTGATAACGCTTGCGAATGGCATCGGCACCCGCGCACCCTCGGCGGCTTCGAGCGCGAGCCGGGCGTCCTTCAGGCCGAGCACCAGCTTGAAGCCGGGCGGCTGGTATTTCTGCCCGGCGATGATGCTGCCATAACCCTTGTAGACAGGCGCCGCGAAGATGGTCGAGGTGATCATGTCGAGGAAATCGGCAGCCGCAACATCGTGGCCCTGCGCCAGCGCCGCGGCCTCGCCCATCGCCTCGATCGCACTGGCGATCATGAAATTGGCGGCGAGCTTGACGGCATTGGCCTGATCGGGCCGCTCGCCGAAGCGCCAGGTCTTCTGGCCCAACACGTCGAGCAGCGGCTGCACGCGGTCGAACAGCGCGGGTTTGCCGGCCGCCAGGATATTGAGCTTGCCGGCAGCGGCGACATCGGCACGGCCGAGTACAGGCGCCGCGAGATATCCGATCTCCGCCGCCTCGTGAAGGGCAGTAAAGTCGCGCGCGAGCTGCACCGAGACCGTCGCCATATTGACGTGGATCGCGCCCGGCTGCAGCCCGGCCAGCACGCCGCCATCGAGGATCACCTCGCGCGTCGCCTTGTCGTCGGCGAGGATCGAGAACACGACATCGACCGCTCCGATCTCCGCCGGCGTCACCGCGCCCTCCGCCCCGGCGGCGACGAGTGTCTGCACCGGCCCCGGCGAGCGGTTCCAGACGCGGACGTTATGGCCCGCCCGGACGAGATTGAGCGCCATCGGCACCCCCATGGTGCCGAGACCGACGAATGCGATTTTCATAACGATATCTCCCTGAAATTCGATGGAAAGCCGCTAACCAATGACGGTCATCCCCGCGAAGGCGGGGATCCATGTTTCCACGACACCGGATCTGGCCCGGACATGGATCCCCGCCTGCGCGGGGATGACGGTGAGAACATTATCGCCAGTACAGCCCGTCGAGCCGCGGTGGGCCGTCGGTCTTGACGAGGCCGGCATCGACCAGCTCGATCAGATGGGCGAAAACCGAGCGCGCGGCGGCCGGACGCAGCATCGGGTTGAGGCCGATATAGAGCTTGTCGACGAGATCGAAGATCGGCTTGCCGCGAGAATCCAGCTCGCGCAGGATGCCGTCGCGCCGCTCGCCGCGGTGGGCGATGAAGCTCGCGACATGGCGTAGCGGGTTCGGGATCGCCGGGCCATGGGTCGGCAGGTAGATTGCGTCGTCACGATGCAGCAGCTTCTCCAGCGACGTCATGTAATCGGCCATGTTGCCGTCGGGCGGCACGATCACCGAGGTCGACCAGCCCATCACGTGATCGCCACTGAACAGCACTTTCTCGTCCTCGAGCGCGAAGCAGAGATGGTTCGAGGTATGGCCGGGGGTATGTACCGCGGTCAGGCGCTGGCCGCCGACGGCGACCGTGTCGCCCTCGACCATCGCGTGCTCGGGCGTGAAGGTCCGATCCGCCGCCTGCTCGACCGCGGCATTGGGATCGCCGCCATGGGGGCCGAAGCCGTAGGTCGCGGCGCCGGTCGCCTGCTTGATGGCCGCCCAGGCCGGCGAATGATCGATATGGGTATGGGTGATGACCAGCGATTCGACCGTCTCGTTGCGCAGGGCATGGAGCACGGCGTCGATATGCTCGGCGATATCGGGACCCGGATCGATGATCGCGACCTTGCCGTGGCCAACGACATAGGTCCCCGTGCCGTGAAAGGTGAAGGGTCCGGGATTGCGGGCGACGATCCGCCGGATATTCGGCGATACCGTCTCCAGCACCGCATACTCGAAGTTCATGTCGCGGACATAGTCGATGGTCGCCATGGCGGGCCTCAGCGCGGTCGCAGGTAGCGGTCGGGAATCGTGCTCGGATCGCGGCCGAGGGTCTCGGGCACCCGGATATACAGGCCTTCTGCGGTTTGGGTGATCTGCGGCATCACGGTCGATATCGTGCGCAACCGCTCCGCCGCCAGCGCGTCGGCGGCGGTCGCGTATTCGGCAAACTGGCTGAGCAGGACGAAGGTCGGCAGCATCAAGTAGCGCTCGCCGCGTTCGGCGGCGTCGAGCACCGCCTGGGGCGCGAGCCACACCGCCTCGACCGCTTCATGCCCATCTTCCTGGGCAATCTGCTCCGGCGGCGTCACCGCGGCGAAGAAATGGGTGTCGAAGCGCTTGGGCTCGAATTCCGGCGTAATCCAATGGGCGACGCGCACGAGTTCGTCGGTCGCGAGTTCGAGCTCCGCGGTGGTGACGGCCTCGGTGAAATTGCCGATCGCGTCGTGCCGGGTCCGGAACTCCGCCAGCTCCTCGGCCGAGAGCAAGGCCGGGGCGCCGGCGCGACGGCCGAGCAGCACCCCGGATTCCTCGTAGCTCTCTCGGATCGCGGCGATCCGCAGCGCCTGCTCGTCAGGACCGGCATCGCCGCGACACAACGGCACCAGGACATGGTCGCCGGCGTCGACGCGGCCGCCGGGAAAGACGGTCGCACCGCTGGCGAAACCACTCTTGCCGTGGCGCTCGATCATCAGGATCTCGAGGCCGGTCTCGCCGTCACGCAGCAAGAGCAGGGTCGCCGCGGGGCGGGGAATCGCAGGGGGGTTCTGAGGAGCTTGGGACATGGCCATCTTCGTGCTTGCGGCGACAGGATAGGAAGAGCACCGGCACCCTTCCGCTTGGCCTCAGAAACTGCGCTGAAGCGCCGGGCTTGTCAAAGGCACAGGCACGGGCCCTTCAACCGAGCCTTCGACAGGTCAGCCATCCCGGAACCGATCACGGCTCCTGCGGGTTGTTGTTCCAATAGGTTGAGCCTCGGTGGGCGCAGGCGATGCCTTGAGCGTGGATCGAAGAACATGAAGTGGCCGAAGCCCCCCGCCAACAGCCGATCCCCCTTGATATCCAGGGCGTTGCTGATGTTGGCCATCCTCTCGACCCTCAGCGGCTGCGCCGGCTTGCCGGAAGTTGACCCCGACACCGCCTGCACGATTCCCACCCGCGACGACGCCGACGCGATCGCCCAATTGCGCACCCGTGGCGAGGCCATTGCAGGTACGCGCTTCGTCGCCGGCAATGCCGTAACCTTGCTGGTCGACGGCCCCCGCACCTATGCCGCGATGCGCGGTCTGATCAAAGGCGCCCGCCATCGCATCGACATGGAGAGCTACGAATTCGACGGCGCCGTTGCCGAAGAATTCGCTGCGCTCCTACTTCGTAAGCGCGCTGAGGGGATCATGGTCAACCTGATCTATGACTCCTGGGGTTCGATGGATACACCCGACGCGGTGTTCGCCAGCCTGCGCAAGGGCGGCGTCAACGTGGTCGATTACAGCCCGTTCAACCCGACCGAAATCAACAGCATCGACCTCAATCGCCGCGACCATCGTAAACTGCTGGTCGTCGACGGCGCGGTCGCGATTACCGGCGGCGTCAATATCGCCCAAGTCTACAAGAACCGCCGCCATCGCCATGGCGGCAGTGGCGAGCCGGGCGACGATCCCGACAAATTGCCCTGGCGCGACACCGATGTCCGCATCGAGGGGCCGGCGGTGGCCGCCTTCGAACATCTGTTCATGGAATCCTGGCAGGCCCAGCACGGGCCGGCAATTCCCGATCCGCCGCCTCCGCCGCCGGGCACGCCGGGCGACTCCCTGGTCGAGGCGATCGACGGCGCCCCGGTCACCGGCCATCCCGCGATCTACCGGACCATGCTGCTGGCGATCGCCGTCGCCCGCCACTCGATCCATCTGACTACCGGCTTCTTCGTGCCGACCCCGGACCTCGCGGAAGGCCTGGAATGCGCGGCCCGGCGCGGCGTCGACGTCCGCATCGTCGTACCCGGGCCGAGTTCCAGCACCCTGTCGGTCGCCGCCGGACGCGCCCACTACACCGGCCTGCTGAAGGCCGGCGTGAAATTATACGAACGCCAGAAGATGGTGCTGCACGCCAAGACTGCCGTCATCGACGGCGACTGGTCGACGATCGGCTCCGCCAATCTCGACTGGCGCAGCGTCGTCTTCAACAACGAGATGAACGCGGTGATCCTTGGCCCGGGTTTCGGCAGCCAGATGGAGGCGCTGTTCCGACGCGACCTCGCCGCCTCGAAGCAGATCGATCTCGCGGACTGGCATCGGCGGCCGCTGGGCGAGAAGCTCCAGGAGCTGAAAGGTCGTTTGAGCGAATTCCTGCTGTAGCGACAGCCAGCGGACGCTACTCGGTCAGGAGCGAGGTTACGACATTGTCGAAATGCCGGCGGGCGGCGGCCTCGGCGGCGTCGGGGTCATGGCCGATCACGGCGCTAACGATCGCCCGGTAATCGGCATGCCGGGTCATGTCGGCATGGCTCATATGGGTGCGGAACTGGACCCGGATCAGATGAACCTGGACCGCCGGCATGCGACGGCGCAGCTCGGCATTGCCGGCCAGCTCGATCAGCGCGCCATAGAACCGATCGCGGGCGATCGCGTAATCCGGCGTCGGATTGGAGGGATC
>CAIUCF010000070.1 GCA_903897565.1 uncultured Rhodospirillales bacterium
AGTGGTGAGCGCCGCCGAGGGCAGCAGCTTCGTCGGCCTCACGGTCGGGGAAATCGAACGCCAGGCCGAGCGCAGCTTCTTCATCGTCGCCATCGAACGCCGCGGCCGCGCCGAGGTCGAGCGCCCCAGCGCCGACACACGAATCGAAGCCGGCGACGGCCTCACCATCCTCGGCCGCAGCGGCCGCGCCGAAATCCTGGCGAAATTCGCCGTGGCGGGGTGATGACCCTTCGTCATTGCGAGCGTAGCGAAGCAATCCAGAGAGACATTTCGGCGGCTCTGGATTGCTTCGTCGCTTCGCGACTCGCAATGACGATTCAGAAGAATGCGTTCACCCGCTCAGATAGCCATTCGCGCGGAACCAGTCGATGGCGTCGCGGAAGCCTTCGAGGGCCGGGCGGGGGGCGTAGCCGAGTTCGGCCTTCGCCTTGGCGATCGAGAAGAACATCTTCTTGCGGCTGAGCTTGACGCCGTCGACCGTGACGAAGGGCTCCTTGCCAGTGAGGCGGGCGACGGCCTCGGCGGCGTAGGCGATCGGCAGGATCAGGTTGATCGGCAGCTTCACCGTCGGCGGCTTGCGGCCGACGAGCTGGGCGATCATCGTCAAGGCCTGCTGGAGAGTGAGGTTCTCGCCGCCGAGGATGTAGCGCTCGCCGATCTTGCCGAGGTTGAAGGCGAGGAGGTGACCCGCGGCGACGTCGTCGACATGGGCCCAGTTCAGCCCGGTATCGACGAAGGCCGGGATCTTGCCCGACGCCGCTTCGACAATGGTGCGGCCGGTCGGGGTCGGCTTGACGTCGCGCGGGCCGATCGGGGTCGAGGGGTTGACGATCACGGCCGGCAAGCCGCGTTCGCGCACCAGCTCGCGGATCACCTCTTCGGAGAGGTATTTCGAGCGCTTGTAGGGGCCGATCATATCGGCGAGCGAGACCGAGGTGTTCTCGTCGGCGCTGGCGCCGTCGGGCAGCAGGCCGAGGGTGGCGACGCTCGAGGTATGGACGATGCGCTGGACCCCGGCATCGAGTGCGGCCAGCATCAGGGCGCGGGTGCCGTCGATGTTGGTTCTATACATGGCTGCAGGGTCCGGCACCCACAGCCGGTAATCGGCGGCGACGTGAAACAGGGCGTCGCAGCCCCTGACCGCGGTTTTCAGGGTCTCGGGCTCGTCGAGGCTGCCCTGGGCGTGCTCGGCGTCGAGCCCGGCGAGGTTGCGGCGGTCGCTGTTGGCGCGGGCGAGCAGGCGGACCTTGTGACCCGCCTCGATCAGCTTGCGGGCGACCGCCGAGCCGAGAAATCCGGTGGCGCCGGTGACGAGGGTGGTCATGCTGGGGATAAGCCTTGGAAAGATCGGAACGCGCGCCTGTTTAGCGCGTGTGGACGCGGATTTCCACTAGAGCAAACTGTGAGCAGATGATTGCATCTGCTCGCAGGAATTTGCTCTAGATTCATATAGTTCCAGAGCGGATTCACGCGACTGACGGTTCCGTCAGGTCGCGATCCGCTCTGGCGGGACAAGATCGGGCGGGACGCCGCCATGGCGGGCGATCAATCGGGCCAGACCGGGGCCGGCAATCAGGATGATAATGAAGCGCGCGGTCTGCAGGGCCATGACGAAGGGCACGTCGACCGGGCTCGAGGCGGCGATGATCGCCATCGAATCGGCGCCGCCGGGGCTGGTCGCGAGATAGGCGGTCAGCGGATCGATCCCGGCGAAATGGGTCAGCATCCAGCCGAAGCCGCTGCAGATCGCGATCAGCACGATGATGGCGGCGGTCACCCGCGGCAACGCTCTGGCGGCATGGAAGACGATGTTGCGGGTAAAGCGCAGCCCGATGCTGGCTCCGACCACGGCGAAAGAGACCACCAAGAACCAGGGCGGCAGGCTGAGCGTGATGATGCCGCTGTCTTGCAGCGCCATGCCGAGCACCAGGGGCACCAGCATGGCACCTGAGGGGATGCGCAGGCGATCGCCGAGCACCGGCCCTAAGGCGCAGAGCCCGAGCGTCGCGGCGAAGGACGCCGGCGCCAGCGGCGGAAACCAGACGATCTCGGGCACGATCCCGGTGCCGGGGGTCCAGATGCGGGCGACCGTCGAGGCGGTGGCGACGACCAGCAGCACCCGCCAGTACTGCATGAAGGAGACGAGGCGGATATCGGCGCCGAAGGCGTCGGCCATCAGACACATCGCCGCCGCCGCGCCCGGATAGGAGCCCCAGATCGCCGTCGTCCCCGGCAGCACCCGGTTGCGGGCCAGGAACCAGCCGATTGCGCTGCTGGCGACCAGCACGCCGAGCACGCTGCCGAGCAGCAACGGCCAGTCGCGCAGGATATCGCCGAGGATCGGGCCCGACAGACCGCTCGCGATCAGGCAGCCGAGCACCCCTTGCGCGGCCTTGAACCCCAGCTCGGGAACCCGGATCGTGCCGGCGCTCAAGGCGACCAGGATTGCTGCGATCATCGGCCCGAGCAGCGTGCCCGCTGGGAGCCGGATCAACTGCAGCACTGCCGTCAATGGTGCCGCGATGCCGAGGAAGATCAGCCATTGCTGCCAGGGACGGAGATGGGCGAGCGAGATCATGCCGAGCAGGCCATCACCGTGGCCTTGTATCGCGGCGCGTTACGATCCTCGGTCATGAAGGTCAGGTTCTCGGCGATCGCCTGGGCGATCAGTTGATGGTCGAACGGGTCGCGATGATCGGGAAACAACGGCAAGCCCGCGAGCGCTGCGATGTGCCGTGGTTCGAGGGCCAGCAGTTCGAGGCCGTGCGCGGTCACGGTCGCGATAACGGCCTCGATATCGAGAGGGCCGAGTTTGCCGACCCGTACCTTCACCGCGATTTCCCAGAACGTGACGATACTGACGAAGACGTCGTTGCCGCGGTCGAGGATCGCAGCGCGCGCCTCGGACCCCAGCCTATGATCATCCTGCAGCAACCACAGCAAGGCATGGGTGTCGAGCAGCAGCCTCACGCCTCGCCTTCCAGGGCGTCGATGAGATCGGCGGTGGTCTTGTCGATCGCGTCGGCCGCCGGGAGCTTGCCCTGGAACATGCCGATCAGAAGATGGCGCTGGGCAGATTTCGGCACGGGTGGCCCCAGCCGGGCCATCTCTTCACCGCGCGATGTCACGACGATCGCCGCGCCATCATG
>CAIUCF010000071.1 GCA_903897565.1 uncultured Rhodospirillales bacterium
GCCCCAGCTGAGGCCTGACTCCCGCAGCCGTGTCCGCACCAGATCCTGAACGAGGCTCAGCGTCGTCTCGACGAGCGGCGAGAGCGGGTCGGCGGTGAATTTCATGTCGTCGATCGGCAGTCGCGCCATCTTCCCCACCCTGCTGCTTCTTTCTCGTTTATGATCACGACGATGGGTGGCACGGCCGCGCGCTGTCAAGAGAATCGGCAAGGATTGTCCAACAATTTCGTTACGCAATTCTACGGCAAGCGGATTGCGGATCGTCCGACAATCTTCTACATCTCATGGCGTAGCCGTAATCGGCGATAGCGCCAGAATCAGGGCCCAGCGGGAGGGATCGTCATGACAGAAAAGAGATCGAAGCGGATTTTGCTGGTCAATGACGACGGCATCGACGCGCCGGGGCTGAAACTGCTCGAGAAGATCGCGCGGCGCTATACCGACGATATCTGGGTGGTGGCCCCCGACGAAGAGCGCTCCGGCGCCGGCCATTCGCTGTCCCTGGTCCATCCGATCCGGGTCCGCCAGGTCGATGAGCGGCATTTCGCGATCAAGGGCACGCCGACCGACTGCGCGCTGCTCGGCATTCACGAGTTCCTCGGCGATCGCAAGCCCGACCTGCTGCTGTCGGGCATCAATCGCGGTCCCAACCTCGCCGAGGACATCACCTATTCCGGCACGGCCGCGGCCGCCATGGAAGGCGCAATGCTGGGCATCCCCTCGGTCGCGCTCAGCCAGATGACCGCCTACGAACAGGAAATCCCGTGGGCTACGGCGGAGACCTATGCGCCCCTTGTGCTCGACAAACTGATCGACCTCGCCTGGACGCCGGGGATGTTCGTCAACGTCAACTTCCCCAACATCTTCCCCGACGCCGTGACCGGGATCCGCGCGACGACGCAGGGCCTGCGCCCACCCGGAAGTTTCAGGCCGGTGCGGCGGGTCGATGAGCGCTATGTGCCCTATTACTGGATCAAGATCGCCTACATGGCCGGTGGCGAGCTTATCGGCACCGATCTCGAAGCCGTCGCGGACGGCGCCGTCTCGGTGACGCCCCTGCAACTCGACATGACCGGCCATGCCGACATGAAGCGGTTCCATGCCCTGTTCCCGACCGGGTAACAGACCCCGCAGGTAGCAGGGTAACGCGAGTGAAGCCTTGACGGCGACGGAGAAGATCGACCGAATGGAATAAGCGCTCCACGGCGCCTCGTGTGCCGTGAACCGCGAGACGCCCCGCAAGATCAACAATATCGGATAACCGAACGGGCGAGCGACGGATAAGCCGGTGAAACGGCGCCACGACCTGCGAGTCTCATGGCCGCTCCGTGATCCGCACCGCTCCGGGGGAGCAGAGATGAACCGGACTGATCATGACGTCATCGTCGTCGGCGCGGGTTTCGCGGGGCTCTACCAGCTCTATCGGCTGCGCCAGCAAGGCTTCCGCGTCAAGCTCTACGAAGCCGGGGCCGAATTGGGCGGCATCTGGTACTGGAACTGCTATCCCGGCGCGAGGGTCGATACCCATGTGCCGATGTATGAATACGGCCTTGAAGAAATTTGGTCCGAATGGAACTGGAGCGAGCGATTCCCCGGCTGGGCGGAGTTGCGACGCTATTTCAATTTCGTCGATCAGAAGCTCGATCTGCGCCGTGACGTTCAATTCTCGACCCGGATCGCCGCCGCGCGTTTCGACGAGGCTCAAGAACACTGGCGGATCGAGACCGATTCGGGCGAGACCGTTACCGCGAAGTTCTTCGTGCCCTGCCTCGGCTTCGGCACCAAGCCCTTCATCCCCGAAATCAAGGGATTGGGGAGCTTCGACGGACCCTGTCATCACACCGCACAATGGCCGCAGGACGGCTTGAGCTTCAAGGACAAGCGCATCGCCGTCATCGGCACCGGCGCCAGCGGCGTCCAGATCGCGCAAGAAGCCGCCAAGGAAGCCTCGCATCTGACCATTTTCCAACGCACCCCGTGCCTCGCCCTGCCGATGCGTCAGCAAGCGCTCGACCCGGAAATCATGGCGGAATGGCGGAAGGGCTATCGCGAGCGCTACGCCAAGCGCCGCAACAGCTTCGGCGGCTTCGACTTCAGCCTGCTGCCGAGTTCTCCGGGCCATCCGACCCCAGCCGAGCGCCAGACGAAATACCAGGAGCTCTGGGACGAGGGCGCGTTCCATTTCTGGATCGGCACCTATATGGACGTGCTGACCGACGAGGCCGTCAATCGCACCGCCTATGACTTCTGGCGCGCGCGCACCCTGCCCCGCATCAAGGATCCGCGGGTCGCCGCGCTACTCGCGCCGCAAGAGCCCCCCTACCCCTTCGGCACCAAGCGACCGTCGCTGGAGCAGGGCTTCTTCGAGATTTTCAACCAGGACAATGTCGAGCTGGTCGACCTCAATACCGACCCGATCGAGGCGATCACGCCCCGCGGCATCCGTACCCACGACGGCGATCTCGAATTCGACATCATCGTGCTTGCCACCGGCTTCGACGCCGTCAGCGGCGGGCTCACCAGCATCGACATCCGCGACACCGCAGGAGGCAGCCTCAAGCAGCGCTGGGCAGAGGGCACGAGGACCTATCTCGGCATCGCGACCTCGGGCTTCCCCAACCTGATCTACGTCTATGGCCCGCAGAGCCCGTCGGGCTTCTGCAACGGCCCGACCTGCGCCGAGCTTCAGGGCGACTGGGTCGTGCGGTTCCTCACCGATATGCGCGACCGCGGCGTCACCCGTTTCGAGACGACGGCTGCCGCCGAGAACGCCTGGGGCCGGATCATGCGGGAACTGGCCGGAAGGTCGCTCTTCCCCAGGGCCAATTCCTGGTACATGGGCGCGAATATCCCCGGCAAGCCGCGGGAGATGCTCAATTACCCCGGCGGCATCGCCTTCTACCTCGAGCAGTGCGACGCTGTGCGCGATCGAGACTACGAGGGTTTCATCCTCAACGCCGCCGCCGCCGCGAGCAATCGCGACGGCAGTTTTGTCGTGGAGGCGATGATGGCGGCACCGGCCGCGGCCCAATAGGGGCTGCTAGCGGCAGACCATGCCGCCATCGACCGGCAGGGCTATGCCGGTGACATAAGAGGAATCATCCGAGGCCAGCCACAGCGCGGCATGGGCGATCTCCTCTGGGCGGCCGACCCGGCCCATCGGGATCGCGGCCAAGATCTTCTGGGTGTTCGAGGCCAGCTCATTGGCGCCGCCGCCATCGCGGGCGAGGAAGCCGGGCAGCATCGCGGTGTCGATCGGACCCGGGCAGATCGCGTTGACGCGCACCTTATCCGGCGCGAAACGCTGAGCCAGCGACATGGTCAGGCCGACCACGGCGAATTTCTGCGACGAGTAGATCGGGCTCAGCATCGAGCCGACGATACCCGACACCGACGCGGTGAAGATGATCGAGCCGCCGCCGCGCTTGCGCATATGGCCTATCACCTGGCCGGACGCGAGAATCCCGGAGGTGACGTTGAGGGCGAGCGAGGTCTCGTAGGCCTGGAGATCGAGATTCTCCACCCCGGCCGGGCCGGGCGTGCCGGCATGGTTCCACAAGATGTCGATGCCGCCGAGCAGCGCCGCCGCCTCGTCGACGAAGCGCTTGCAGTCCTCCGTCTTCGTCAGATCAGCCACGATTGCCTGGACGTCGCCACCCTTGCCGCGCATTTCCGCGACCAAAGCCTCGAGCTTGCCCGGATCGACATCGACGGCGACGACGCGGGCGCCTTCGCGAATGAACAGCTCGACGCCGGCCCGCCCCATGCCCGATGCCGCAGCGGTGATGACCGCCAATTTTCCTGCCAGTCTCATATTTCTTCTCCGTTGAGATTGCTTTCAATTCCGCCGTTCACAGCGTCCCGCTCTCGTCACGCTCCCGGCCCATGATACAGAGCAGGTCCTCGTGCAACTCGAACCAAAGCGTGTGATAGCTCTCGATACGGGCGTCGCTGACCCATTCGATGGCGCCGTCCTCGGCCCGCTCCAGCGCCGCGGTCAGCTTGTCGCGATAGATTTTCAGCCGCGGCAGATGACGGGCGAGCGCCGCCAGGACGATTTCGGCACGCTCGTGCAGCCGACCGAGCCGATCGATGATCGCGTCGTCATAGGCCTTGTCGGCATGGTCATTGGCCACCGCCGATCCCTGGATCTCGACGACCTGCCAGTTGGTGATGAGGGCTTTCAGGGTCAGGTTGACCGCTTCGAAATCCTCGTAAGCCTGGACGAATTCCGGCACGCTCCGGAGGTCGCCATAGTGGCGGGAATAGTCACCGGTCACGGCGACGCGTGTCGTCGGCAGCATCGAGTATTTGCCGTTGCCGACCATGAGCCGGCCCCGCGCGACCTGCGCGTCGAGGAACTCAGCGACGTACGCAGGATTGAGGCCGACGATCCCGGCGACCTCTTTTGCACCTGCGTATTTCTTGATCGCCAGACCGTGCAAGATCAGGTGAGGCTCGCGCTTCATCGCACTCTCTCCATAACGGTCGCGCTCACAGCCTGTCGGCGAGGCGTTCGATGTCGTCGCGCGTCAGCCCGGCACCCTTGCCGGCCAGCTTGCGCGAGTATTGCTGATCGATCCGGTAGAGCTCGTCGGCGAGCGGA
>CAIUCF010000072.1 GCA_903897565.1 uncultured Rhodospirillales bacterium
GCGAGGCCGGGATCTCTGTGATCATGATCGCCCGACCCATCCTGCCACCCGCGGAGACCGTCCCGGATACCGCTGCCGCGTTGGCCTGGGTGGCGACGAGCCTCAACAGGCTCCGGTGACCATCAGGCCCGCGGTCGCAGCACGTGATCGTGATCGGCGTGATAAAGGGCGCTGTCGGGAAACGCCGCCTCGCCAAAGACGCGGCCCACCAGAATCAAAGCCGTACGCGTGATCCCGGACTCCTTCACCGCCGCCCGGATCGTGGCCAGGGTGCCATGGATGAAGTGCTGGTCGGGCCAGCCGACGCGATAGGCGATCACCACCGGACAATCGGCGCCATAGAGCGGCGTCAGGTCCCGCACCACGACCGCGAGGTTGTTTATCGAGAGATGGATCGCCAGGGTCGCGCCGCTCGCGCCGAGGGTCTTCAAATCCTCGTTGTTCGGCATCGGCGTCGCCCGTACAGAGGTCCGGGTCACGATCACGGTCTGTGCAACCTCGGGCAGGGTCAGCTCGGTCCCGAGCGCGGCGGCGGCGGCGGCGAAGGCCGGCACGCCCGGCGTGATGTCCCATTTGATGCCAAGCTGGTTGAGACGGCGGATCTGCTCGGCGATTGCGCCGTAAAGCGAGGGGTCGCCGGAATGGACGCGGGCAACGTCGAGTCCCGCTGCGTCTGCAGCGACCATCTCGGCGATGATCTCGTCGAGATGGAGCGGTGCGGTATCGACCACGCGAGCATCCTGTGGAGCCGCACTGACGATCTCCTCCGGCACCAGCGAGCCGGCGTAGAGACAGACCTTACACGACTCGATGAAGCGCAGGCCGCGGACCGTGATGAGATCGGGCGCTCCTGGGCCGGCGCCGATGAAATGAACGGTCATGAGGCGTCTCCGGCGGTCGCGACCCGCTTTTTCGCGTAGCCGCGCGGCGTATAGATCCAGTTGGTCCCGGCGACCCGGCGCGTCGCCGAACTGCCGATCATCACCAGGGTCAGCATGTCGACCCGCGCGGGATCGAGCTCACCGAGATTGATGATCTCGACCGCCTCGTCCGCGCGACCGAGATTACGCGCCAGCACCACGGGGGTATCGACGGGGCGATGCTCGAGCAGGATGTCGCGCGCCGCCACCAACTGGCTGGTCCGGCGCAGCGAGCGCGGATTGTAGAGCGCGACGACGAAATCGCCCATCGCGGCCGCCTTCAGCCGCGTCTCGATCGCCGCCCAGGGCGTCAGCAGATCGCTCAGCGAGATCGCGCAGAAGTCATGACCGAGCGGCGCACCGGCACGCGCCGCCGCGGCCTGCATCGCCGACACGCCGGGCGAGACCAGGACCACGACGCGTCGCCAATCGGCGTGGCCGCCCTGGTCGAGTAATTCGAACACCAGGGTCGCCAACGCGTAAATTCCGGCGTCGCCCGAGCAGACCAGCGCCACCGCCTGTCCTTCGGCGGCCAGGTCCAGCGCCCGACGCGCCCGCGCTTCCTCGGCGCCGAGATCGGATTCGTGCCGGGTCTTGCCTGCGGCAAGAGGGCCGAGCAGGTCGAGATAGAGGCCGTAGCCGACGAGATGATCGGCATGGCGGATCGCTGCGTCGACCTCCGGCGTCCGCCAGGCCGGCTGGCCGGGGCCGATGCCGACGATGGTGAGGGACCCGCGCGCCTGCCCGACATTGTAGCCGTCGATGGCGCGCGCGGCGCGCGCAACGGCGACCGTCGCCCGGGTGCTTTTGTGCTTCGGCACGATCAGGGTTCCGTCGGAACCGGCTGCGGCCAGGGCTGCGCCCTCGGCGACGCCCCAGCAGCCTGTCGCCTTGAACACGGCTTCCGAAGGATTCTTGAGGCGCGGCTTCTCGGCCGCCAGCGCCTCGGCGGTGAAGAATCGCGCCGGCACGCCGAGCCGGGCCGCGAGTTGATGTACCGCGAGCTCGTCGGCCTTGAGGTCGAGCGAGACGACGCAGGCCACGGACGCCGCGGAGAGACCGGCGGCGGTCAGAGTCGCATCGACCAGAGCGATCAGTTCCTCGGCCGGAGCGCCGCGCTCGCAGCCGACGCCGAGCGCAAGGGTCGGCGGCCGCAGCACCAGACTGCCGTCATCCGTGACGTACTCGTCGGTCACGACCACGCGAACGCCGCCATCGGTTGCGACCGGCAGACGCGTCGTCAGCCATTCGGCATCACCCTGGCGAACCTCGACACGCAGTCCCTCGCCGGCCAGCAGCGCCGCCATCGCCGGCTTGGCGCCTTCAGGGCGATCGAGCCGCCAACCCGGCGGCAGATCGTCGAGCGCCGCGCCGAAACGCACGTCGCTCGCCGTGGTGATCGAGGGCACGATCCCGAGAAAGGCGGAGATCTGGCGGGCCAACGCGTTCGCGCCATGATGACCACCAAGTAATGGCACCACCGCCGAGCCATCCTCGGCGATCGCAACGACCGGCGGCTCGCGATGCTTGTCGGCGAGCACCGGCGCCACAGCCCGAATCAGGATACCCGCGGCACAGATGCCGATGATCGGAGTGCCCGCCTCGAACAGGGCCGCGACATGGCTCGTCACCCGGCCGATCACGACATCGCCATCGAGCCCTTCCGCCGCATGGATCATCGCATGGCCCAATGCCGGCTGCAGTCGGCGCGCCAGCGCGAGGGCGCCTGGCGTCAGGGCAATAAGGGCAGGCGTGTTCAACGGGACAGGCATCAGGTCTCCTCGCTCGCCCACGGGTCTTGCCGCCGATGGACGAGGATCATGGAAAAATAGGGAACGCTCGCCGGATCGACGTCGCGCACCGGCAGCATGCGCTGCTCCGGCAACGAGGCTCGCTCGACATAACGGGCACGCTCTAGCAGGCCGAGGTTATCGAGAACATCGCGGACCTTGGAGAAATGGCGACCGAGCTTGAGAATCGCGATCCCTGAGGCGGATTCCAATCGCTTCTCGAGTTCGTCGCTGGACAGGGTCGCGGGCACGACCGTCATCACATCGTCGCGGCACACCAGCGGCACCCCGGTCGCCGCGGCGGCGGCCATGACGGAGGAGACACCGGGCACGACCTCGATCCGGAAGCGGCTGGCCAGCAGCCCGAACAGATACATGAACGAGCCATAGAAGAAGGGATCGCCCTGGCACAGCAAGGCGACGTCGCGGCCGGCGACGAGGTGCTCGGCGATCGCCGCCGCCCCGACCTCATAGGCCTTAAGCGCGAATTGCGGGTCCGGGTTCATCGGGACATCGACCCGCAACTCAAGCTGTCCGGCCGACAGGAACTCGGACACGATGCTGCGGGCGAAGCTGGCGCCACCGGTCGGCGCGGGATAGGCAACGACCGGGGCCGCGCGCAGCAGCCGCAGCGCTTTGAGCGTAATCAGCTCCGGATCGCCGGGCCCGAGCCCGAGACCATAGAGAGTTCCAGGAGCGGTCACGACGGCTCCACGCGATAGAGCGTCATGTGCATGCGATGACCATTCGAATAATCGATGCCCTCGACGACCCCGAGGGCAAGCTGATGGAGATGATGGCAAACGACGGCGTGGACGAACCCAGGGACTTCCGGGTCTGCGACCAAGACCAATGCGCGGGCCTGTGCCTTGAGGAAAGGATCGACCCCGCTTGAACTCAACAGCGCAGTCTTCGTCCCGTTGAGAAAGACGAAGCTCGGCTCGGCATAGCCGACAGCGGCAATAACCTCATTGTCCTGACGATGCTGCCGAATCAGATGGCTGGCTTGCGCGCTCAGCCAGAGATCGGAGAGCCCGGGCAGCACGAGGGCGATCCCGGGCACGATGATGAACAGGGCGGCGACCACCGAGATCAATGGAGCGGTGACATCGATCCGCAGCCGGCTGGTGCGCCAGACATGCCAGACCAGAGCGGCGGCGGCGCTGGCAACGACGACCGCCGCCGTTCGGGCGAGAAAACTGGCATCGGTCTTAAGGGCAAGGCCGAGCAGCGCAAA
>CAIUCF010000073.1 GCA_903897565.1 uncultured Rhodospirillales bacterium
ACATGTGCCGCAACGCCATCCCCTCGATCATCGAGCTCGAGCATTTCGGCGTGCCGTTCTCGCGCACCCCCGAGGGCAAGATCTACCAGCGCCCGTTCGGCGGCCACACGATGAATTACGGCAAGGCGATGGCCAAGCGCGCCTGCGCCGCCGCCGACCGCACCGGCCACGCCATCATCCACACCCTGTATCAGCAGAGCCTGCGCTACAACGCGCAGTTCTTCGTCGAGTATTTCGCCCTCGACCTGATCATGGACGAGGATGGCTCGTGCCGCGGCGTGCTCGCCTGGTCGCTCGAAGACGGGTTGCTGCACCGCTTCCGCGCTCATGAGGTCATTCTCGCCACCGGCGGCTATGGCCGTTCATATTTCTCCTGCACCTCGGCCCATACCTGCACCGGCGACGGCGGCGGCATGGTGCTGCGCGCCGGATTGCCGCTCCAGGACATGGAATTCACGCAGTTCCACCCGACCGGCATCTACGGCTCCGGCTGCCTGATCACCGAGGGTGCGCGCGGCGAAGGCGGGTATCTGACCAATTCCGAAGGCGAGCGCTTCATGGAGCGCTATGCGCCGTCGGCCAAGGATCTGGCCTCGCGCGACGTCGTCAGCCGCGCCATGACCATGGAGATCCGTGAAGGCCGCGGCGTCGGCCCGAACAAGGATCATATCCACCTGCATCTCGAGCATCTCGCGCCCGAGGTTCTGCATGAGCGCCTGCCCGGCATCTCCGAGACGGCGAAGATCTTCGCCGGCGTCGAGGTGACCAAGGAGCCGATCCCGGTGCTGCCGACCGTGCATTACAACATGGGCGGCATTCCGACCAATTACTGGGGCGAAGTGCTGCGGCCGACGCCGGAGAATCCGGACCAGATCGTGCCCGGCCTGATGGCGATCGGCGAAGCGGCCTGCGTCTCGGTCCACGGCGCCAACCGCCTCGGCACCAACTCGCTGCTCGATCTCGTCGTGTTCGGTCGCGCTGCTGCGATCCGCGCCGCCGAGGTGGTCAAGCCCAACGCGCCGCATAAGCCGCTGAGCCCGACCGCCACCGACGCCGCGATCGCCCATTTCGACCGTATCCGCAACGCCAAGGGCGGCCTCAAGACCGCGGAGATCCGCAATTCGATGCAGCGCACGATGCAGGATCACTGCGCCGTGTTCCGCACCTCGGACGTGCTGACCGAAGGCGTCACCAAGATCAACGAAGTGGCCAAGAGCTTCGCTCAGGTCGAGATCACCGATCGCTCGCTGGTCTGGAATAGCGATCTGGTCGAGGCGCTCGAACTCGAGAACCTGCTGGCGCAGGCGGTGGTCAGCCTGACCTCGGCCGAGAACCGGCACGAGAGCCGCGGCGCTCATGCCCATGAGAACTACCCCGATCGCAACGACGACGTCTGGATGAAGCACACCGTCACCTGGCTCGACGATGCCGGCAAGGTCACCATCGGCTATCGCCCCGTGCATCTCTACACCCTGACCGACGAGGTGGAAGCCTTCCCCCCGAAGGCCCGCGTCTACTAATGGGGAAACTCCCTTCTCACCTCGTCATTGCGAGCGTAAGCGAAGCAATCCAGAGCCGCCGGAGCGGTTGCCCTGGATTGCCGCGCCTTCGGCTCGCAATGACGGTCGTGGGAATGGATCTAGAGTATACAGTTTGATCCAAATTGGGTTGGTCGTCGGACGGCCGGCGAGCTAACCCGGAGGAATTAAGTTATGGTCGAATTCAATCTGCCGGCAAATTCCAAGGTCCGGGAAGGCAGCCTCCACCGCGCGTCGGCGGGCGCCAAGCGGGTCCGCAAGTTCAAGATCTATCGCTGGAGCCCGGATGACGGGCAGAACCCGCGCACCGATACCTACGAGGTCGATCTCGACGCCTGCGGCCCGATGGTCCTCGACGCGCTGATCAAGATCAAGAACGAGGTCGACACCACCCTGACGTTCCGCCGCTCCTGCCGCGAAGGCATCTGCGGTTCCTGTGCGATGAACATCGACGGCACCAACACGCTCGCCTGTCTGATGCCGATCGAGGACGTCAAGGGCGAGGTCCGCATCTATCCGCTGCCGCACATGCCGGTGGTGAAGGATCTGGTGCCCGACCTCACGCATATCTACGCCCAGTACACCTCGATCAAGCCCTGGCTGCAGGCCGATTCCCAGCCGCCCTCGGATCGCGAGCGGCTGCAGTCGGAAGAAGAGCGCGCCAAGCTCGAAGGCCTGTGGGAGTGCATCTTGTGCTTCTCCTGCTCGACCTCGTGCCCGAGCTATTGGTGGAATTCCGACCGCTATCTCGGCCCCGCCATCCTGCTGCAGGCCTATCGCTGGATCGCCGACAGCCGCGACGAGAAGACCGGCGAGCGGCTCGACGAGCTCGAGGATCCGTTCCGGCTCTATCGCTGCCACACCATCATGAACTGCACCCGGACCTGCCCGAAGGGCTTGAACCCGGCCAAGGCGATCGCCGAAATCAAGAAATTGATCGTCGCCCGCAAGTTCGCTTAAGGTAATTTCTGCAGAAAACCCCGCGACGGATTGTCCGTCGCGGGGTTTTTTGTATGCGCGATCATAAAACCACAACATCTTCTTACTACCTGTCTAGAGGGATGATCCGTCGCGCCCTCCGCGCGGCGAAGGCCCCGTGCACAAGGAGCGTGAAGATGGCCGACGCCGAGCTGGCAGCGGAAGACATCGCCCCCCTCGGCCCCGGCTTCATGCTGTGGCAGGTCACCAATGCGTGGCAGCGCAAATCCCGCGCCATCCTCGGCAGCCTCGGCCTCACCTATGTCCAGGTCGTGCTGTTGTCGGGCCTGAAGCATCTCGCCGAGATCGACGAAGCCGTCAGCCAGGCCAGCCTCGCCCATCACCTCGGCGCCGACGCGATGATGACATCGCAGGTATTGCGGACCCTGGAAACCGCCGGCCTCGTCCGCCGTGAGCGCAACCCCCGCGACCAACGCGCCATGATCCTGGTGCTGACCGCCGAAGGCGATGCCCGCCTCGCCCGCGCCATCCCGGTGCTGGCCGAAGCCGAGGCCGAGTTCTTCGATCCGCTCGGGCGGCGGGAGCAGAAATTCCTGAAATCGCTGCGGAAATTGTGGCGGCGGGGAATTCGGGAGAAGAAGGAGTAGGGGTGGGCTCAAAATTCGCCGTTCCGAATTCTGCTCGTCATCCCCGCGCAGGCGGGGATCCATCAAACCACGCAACAGCGCCGGCGGAACGGCTTGGTGGATTCCCGCCTGCGCGGGAATGACGCCGCTAAATGAACATTTTCCCGCACGAGCCAACCCTCAATACGTCGGCGCCTTCACCGCCCGCGGGCTCACCGTCCGGTCCAGCCCCACGAACAGCGCCTCACCCACGAAACTCCCCGGCGTCACCCCGCCGGGACAGGCGAAGAAGCCGCCGCCGACATGGGTGGTGAACTGGTTGAGGGCGTCCATCTTGGCCATCAGCTCGAATACCTTGATGAAGCCGGTGCGGAAGTCGCGCTGGTAGCCGAGGAACAGCAGGCCGGAATCAAATTCCATGCCCTGGCGCCAGGGCGGCCAGCGTTCGGCGGTGAAGTTGACGCCCTCGTTGTAGGAATAGCCGCGGCGCAGCATTTTGGCGCCGCCGTTCATCGCCGGATGGGCGAGGCGGAGATGGCTGGTCTCCGGGATCACGCTGTCGCCGTCGGCATCGACCGCGTCGAAATCGGGGGGGTCGAATTCCTGCTTCATGCCGAGCGGCGCGCCGGATTTCTTGTGGCGGCCGACGACCTTTTCCTGGAACTCGACGGGGCTGCGGTCCCAATGCTCGAGCGCGATGCGGATGCGGCGGATCGCGACGTAGGAGCCGCCCTGCATCCAGTCGGGACCCTCGTCGCCGACCCAGATTGCGGTCTCGCCGGCCGGATCGGGCTTGGGGTGGGCGCCGCCATGGGCCTGGACCAGCGGCGAGCCGGTGCCGTCCTTGAAGCCCATGAGATTGCGCGTGGTGCCGCCGTCGCGCGGCGGCGAGGCGAAGCCGGTCTGGCCCCAGCGGATCGCCGCGATGCCGTCGGCGAGCTGCACCATGGTGCGGATGGCGTGGAACACCACCTGCGGATCCTCGGCGCATGCCTGCACCGAGAGATCGCCGCCGGTGCGGGCCTCGATCAGCTGATCGCCGTGGAAGCGCGGCATGTCGACCAGCGCCGCCGGCCGCCGCGAGGCCAGGCCGAAGCGGTCCTTGCCGTCCTTGACGAACAGGGTGGGGCCGAAGCCGAAGGTGATGGTGAGGCGCTCGGGCGCGAGACCGATGGTATCGCCCTGGTCGACGATACCCTCGACGGCCGCGCCTTGCGTGAGGCGGGCGGCGGCGTTGCTCCAGGCCGTCAGCAAGGCGATGACGTCGCCGGGCTTGGCCGCGGTGATATCGAAGGCGGCGACATAGGTGTGGCGCTGCGCCGGGGTCAGGATGCCGGATTGATGCACGCCCCAGAACGGCTCGGTCGCCGGTCCATGGGGGCTGCGCGGCATCGCCTCGGCGACATTGGTCGGCAGGGCCGCGCCTGCCGCGAGCAGGCCGCCGGCGCCGCGCAGGAAGCCGCGGCGGGAAGCCTTGACGGGGCCGCTCATTGCGCCAGCACGAGCATGTTGACCTCGTCCTCCACGTAATAGAAGCCCTTGCCGTCCGGGGTCAGCGCGAAACCGAACAGATCGCCGCTGCCCGGCGGCGTCTGCGCCTCGTTCTTGTCGATCCAGCGGGCGCCGACCTGTTTACCCTTGGCCGGATCGATCTCGACGATCTGGCCGTTGAGGCCGTTGGTCACGAGCAGGTGCTGGTCGGCCGTGATCGCCATCGCCAGCGGGCGGTGCATGAGCCCGCCGGTGGTCACCGTCTTGCCGAGGCCGGCGCTGTCGGGCCGCGCCGCGGCATTCTCGATTGCGGCAATGCGGTTGTCGATGGCGTCGGAGACGTAGAGCGTGCCGTCTTTGGCGAGCGCGAGGCCGGTCGGCCCGATGATGAAGACGTCCTTGTCGGCCTGTTCGGCAAAGCCGCTGCCGATCACCGTCTCCTTGGTCACGACCGGCAGCTTGCCGGCGGCGATTGCGAGATCGAGGCGCAGCACTGTCGCCTGGCGGACGACGTCCTGGCCCGGAGCGGTGACGCCGAAGCCGGTATTGCTGACGAACAGGGTCGCGGTATCGCCCTTGTCGATGACGGCCATATTGCCCCAGGGGCCGTTGATGTTCGGCGTCGAGATCACTGTCGCGAACTTGCCCGCGGCGTCGGTGACGAGCAGGCAGCCCTGGCCCTTGGTGCCGGTCATGCCGTCCTTGCTCGGCAGGCTGCCGACGATGATCCAGCCGGATTTCAGCATCGTCATGGCCGTCGTCAACCCGACCCCGCCCGGGCAGCCGGCCTGGTCGCGCGGGAAGCTGGCGATCAGGGTCAGCGCCTTGCTGGTCGGGTTGTAGTCGACGATGGTCGTGCCGAGACCCTGGAGATTGTTCTTGTCGTTGAAATTGTCGATCAGCACGTCGCCCTTGGCGATCTTGCCGGCCGAGACGGGGGCGACGATCACGGCGTAGGGGTTCTGGTCGCCGTTGTCGGGGACGGTCGAGCCCAGGATCTTGTGGCGATGGATGCCGGCGAGGAAGCCGTCGCCCGCCGGCAACGAGTCTGCTGCTACCGCCGGTAGCGCGGCGAGGAGGCCGAGCGAGAGGGCCGATAGCGCCATCCAGCTCGACGGTTTCGGATATCCAGAGGATTGCTGAGCCATCTGTCGTTTCTCCTAGCGGATTTTGATTGCTAAAATGTGATGGTCGTCCGCAGGCCGAACACGGCCTCGTCGCCGATCAGCTCGGTAGGGTTGTTGGGATTGGCGATCCCGGCACCGGGCCGCACCGTGTATTGGAAATCCGGCTGCACCAGCCACCACGGCGCGAGCTGAGCCTGATATGTGGCTTCGAAGAACACCTCCTGGCTGCGGACGAAGGTCCCGGAATCGGCGTCGAGCGCCGCCGCGCGGCTGCTGACATGGGCGAGGCCGAAGCCGATGCCGGCGGTGTCGTTGTCGCGGCCGGCGAGCGGCGCCTTCAGGTTCAGCCCGGCATTGACGCTGAAATCGATCAGGTTGCGGTCGTCGGGTGCGCCCATCATCCGCAGGAAGGCGTTGAGGCTGCGGGCGCCCTTGGGGTCAGGCGTCCACAGCATCTGATCGACCACGCCGTAGAGGCTGTAATTGCCCTGGCGCAGCCGGGGATTGCCACTGCTGAGCGGATCGGCGAGCGACAGGCCGGCGGTGTCGAAGCGCTGGTCGGCGAAGCGGGCGCTGTCGTGCCAGCCGCCGAAGCGATAGGTGCCGGGCAAATTCGGGAACGGTGTCGCCGCGTATTGGATTTCGGCGATGGTCAGGACGCCGGTATTGAGGTTGAACCGGGCGCCGTCGGCGTCGAGCTCCTGCGGATCATTGGCGAAGGACCCGCCGGGCGGATTGTCGTTGAAGGCGCCGACCAGCACCGTCACCGGTCCCTTGGTGCCGCGCAGGCGAATCCCGAGCGAGGACAGCGGATAGGCCGGGCCGCCGGCGTAGAGATCGGCCGAGGGGATCATCGGCCAGCCCATCATGGTGTTGAGATAGAGCGCCGAGCCCGGGCTCGCCATGAACTCGTTGTCGATGCTCTGCTGGCCGAGCTTCACGTCGGCGGCGCCGCCGAAGAAGGATTGCTGGTACCACAGCTCCCACAGCCGGGTGGCGCGGTCGGATTCGATGCCGCTCGCGGTCTGCAGGGTGCCG
>CAIUCF010000074.1 GCA_903897565.1 uncultured Rhodospirillales bacterium
CCCGCCACGGGCTCTTTCCTGCTCTATGTTACCAAGACCATCGGGCCCGCCTACGGCATGCTCGCTGCCTGGGCGATGCTGCTCGCCTATCTCGGCACCGTGATCGCGCTGACGGTTGCCTGCTCCCTGTTCTTCAAGGGCATGATCACCTCCCTCGGGCTCACGCTCAACGTCCCGAACGACGTGCTCTACGTCATCATCACCGCAGCCTTCTCGTTCCTCGCCTACCGCGACATCAAGTTCTCGTCGCGACTGGGTCTGATCCTGGAGGCAATTTCGGTCTCCCTGATCATGGTCGTCTGCGGCGTGATCTGGGCCAAGCTGCATTTCGAGATCGATCCGAAGCAGGTACACCTGGAAGGCGCGTCGTTCGGCAGCGTCGCGCCGGCGATCGTGTTCGGCATCTTCTCCTGGGTCGGCTTCGAGAGCGCGGCCACCCTCGGCAACGAGACCCGCAACCCCAAGAAAGTCATTCCGCGCGTGATCGTTCTCACCGCGCTGATCTGCGGCGTGTTTTTCATCGGCACGACGGCGATCATCGTGATGGGCTTCGGCGACGACGCCGCCAAGCTGGGCGCGAGCGGGGCGCCGATGAATGATATCGTCACCGCCAACGGCTTCAGCTCGTGGGTGGCCGTCTTCATCTATATCGGTGCCTTCATCAGCTGCTTCGCCTGCACGCTCGGGCAGTTGAACGCTTTCTCCCGTATGCTCTACGTGCTCGGCCGCTATCAATTCGTCCACAAGTCCATGGGCATGGTCCACACCAACCACCGGACCCCGCATCTCGCCATCGCCATCGGCGCCGCGATCAATCTTGCCGTCTGCATCGGCTTCGCAAACCTCGGCGAGAACAATCTCTATGGTTACTTCGGGACGATCGCGACCTTCGGCTTCATCACGGTGTATCTGCTGTGTTCGATCTGCGTACCGATCCTGCTGCGTCGGGAAGGCACGGCGAAGCCGATCAACTACGTCCTCGGCGTGGTCGGCGCCATCGCCATGGTGTTGTCGTTCTTCGGCAGCGTCTATCCGGTCCCGGCGGCGCCGTATAACTATTTCCCCTACGGCTTCGTCGCTTACATGCTGATCGGCGTGGCCTGGTTCCACTACACGAAGTCGCGGTCGCCTCAGGTCATCCTCAATATCGAGCATGACCTCGACGGCATCGCCGCGGCAGCAGAATAGCGACGTGACGGCAGCGAGACGCGGGTTCGGGAGACGGATCCGCGACCCGATACCGTAACGCGGGCCCCGCGGCTCGTTCCAACCGGAAGCACACGGCGCGCCGCCTCCAGCGGCGCGCCGTTCTCTTTCGACCGCGGACAAAGTCGCAGCATCGGCGTGTTCCGGGATAGGCAGACGCCGATCATGCGCGTCTCCGCGCCGGAGCGACCGAGAGGGTGAAAGCTCGCGACAATCGAGATCGGCCCCCTCCCTCTGCTCGGCGTCCCCTCCGAATCTCGACCTCCCACCGCTATCAGGAGTTTTAAATAACAGAAGATACTTTGGCACTTCTTGGCATCGCATGCGCGTCGAAGTGACGGGTTTCCGATTCGTCGCTTCAATCTTTCCGCAGCATCAACACGCCTCTCGATCTCAACCAGGAACAAAAATTTACCATAAGGCGCCCTGATAATTAGGTAGCATCCACAATCTAAAGATATTTCGGAGTAAAAGCCGCCGGAATCCTCGGGATTCTTTCTGCAGCGCATGAATTCGGCGTGCATTTTTACGTAAATTTTGTTCACCGGTGGGAAATTTCCGTTACATTGGCGCTCAGGTGCGGACTCAATTCAGCCAAAACGGAATTGTGGAGGCAACTAGGATAGCCGGACGATTCGAGACAACGGATCGGCGGCGGCCGAAAGACCCGAAAAGAACAGCTTTCTTAAGAGCGATCAGAGGGAGGGGACATGGAAATCGATACTGGCGGTTCGATCAGCTTCGACTACGAAGCTGGCGGCCTGAAAAAAGATACGAACTGGTGGGGCGCTTTCGTCATCGGGCTCGCGGGCACGATCTTGGTGACGGGAATCGCGCCGGTCATGGTGACCTCGCTGGGGGCGTCATGTATCCCCGTCACGATCGTCATCACGCTCAGCGGCTGGCTCCTCTGCCTGTTCCTAGCCGAGCTGGCGGCGATGATGCCCGAGCGAACCGGCGGCTCGCCGGCCTATGCCTATCCGGCCTTCAAGGACCGTTTTCCCGGTGCCGCCAAGCACATCAACGGGTTTACCGCCTGGGCTTACTGGCTCGGCTGGTTTCCCGTTGCGCCGCTCAACATGATCCTGGCCGCGTCCTATGTCGCCACCCTGCTGGGGCTGGATGTCACCCATACCTTCACGCCGCTCCACACGCCGATTGCTTACTGGACGCTCGGCATCTCGGTCGTCGGCATTCTCGCCTTCTTCATTCCGGCCTATCTCGGCATCCGTTTCGGCGCGGCGTTCGCGACCATCATGGCCATGCTGTCCATGATCCCGCTGACATTTCTAGCGATCGCATGGATGTTCAATCCGTCGGTTGCCAACCTCAGCGAGCTGTCGGGTTTCCATCATCTCGACGGGTCGAGCTTCTTCTCCGGTATGAGCAACTACAGCTGGCTCTCGGTCTATGTCGGCTACAGCTTCCTGCTCACCTGGAACGTGATCGCGATGGAGGCTGCCGCCTGCTATATTGGCGAATGCTCCAATCCTGAGCACGATGCCAAGATCGCGATGAACCTGGAAGGCGGCTACGGCGTATTCATCTACACGCTCGTGCCGATCGCCCTCGTGGTCGTGATCGGGGCGAAGGCCCTGGCCGGGCAGACCCTCGCCGGCGGCGACCCCAATGCGATGTTCGCGACGTTCGCCGGCAAGATCTTCCCCGCTGGCGGTAACGCGCTCAACTGGGTGATCGCGGCGATGCTGATCGTGGCGCTGTCACTATCGGCACTGAACGCGATCATGGGTTCGGGCAGGGCGATCTATCAGATGGCGGTCGACGGCGAGTTCCCGCGCTGGTTCACGCATCTCAACAAGCATGGCGTTCCCGACCGCGCGATGGCGTTCAACGTGGCGGCCTCGCTGATCGTTGTGTTCCTCGGCGGCGCGGTCGAGATCTATACCTTCTCCAATGTCGGCTATACCGCCTCGTTCCTGCCGGTTCTGATCGGTTACTATCTGCTGCGCCAGGACAAGCCGGACGCGAAGCGGCCGTTCCGACTGCCCGAGTTCATGAAGTATGTCGCCCTCGCACTCGCCTTGTTCTATTTCGTGATCTGGTCGTATGGCGGGTACGTCTACACCGACATGGCGGGCGGCGATGCCCGGACTTGCTTCTACCTCGGATGGGCGACGCTGTTTGCGTACATCCCATTCTACGCCTACCGCAAATACGTCGAAGACCGCAAATACGCGATCGCGTAGGACTGTCTCGGGCCGCTTCAGAGCGCGAAACCTCTGAGGCGGCCCGATTTCTGTTGGAGCAATCAATTGATGTTCTGGTCGCGCTCGGTCGAGCCGCCTGATCCGGCGACGCTGAAGCCTTGCCGCGTGCTGCTCGCATCGGAAGGCCGGCCCATCTCCGCGGAGGCGATAGCGTTCGCCGCCGACATGGCGCGCGGTTCCGGCACGCAGGTTCGCGTCCTGTCGATCGCCCGCATCTGGGGCACCAGCCTCGGCATACCGGCGCCGGGCCTACTGCCCAACAAGCAAGAATGGCAGGACCAGCGCGACCTAGTGGCCGACGGCGTGCGCGCGCTCAAGCGGCGCGGCGTCGACGCCGATGGCCATGTTCTCGGCGCCCGCAATCCGACGAAATACATCCTGCGCGAGGCGGAGCGGCTCGGGGTTGACGCAATCGTCATGGGCGCCGATCCGCCGCGTCACTGGATGATCGGTAACCTGTTGTGGTCGCAGGAGCCATACCGCGTGCGGCGCCGGGCCCAAATTCCGGTCTATCTCGTCCAATCCCGATCATCCAAGCGATAGGCTTCGATGGCGAGCTCCGCGGGTCCGCAGGGATGGCGGGCCGTTGCGACGCTCACAGCCTGGCGTCCCGCGTCTGTTTCTCGCGCCGACTGGTCCGCGGCACGCTTCTTGCG
>CAIUCF010000075.1 GCA_903897565.1 uncultured Rhodospirillales bacterium
CGTCGTGTTGCTGGTGCCCAGCCTTTCCGATCAGGCGATGACGCTGATGGCTCCCTTGGTCGCGGCGGCCTTTGTCGTCGCGTTTCCGGTTGCGCTCCTGGTCGCCAAACGGATGCAGAGCACCTTCGCCCATCGCTGACCATCGTCTCGCAGCCCGCACCCGGCGCTTGCAATTCCCGTCAGAACTCCCGATCGTGGCCCTGACGGGTATGGCAGCTGCCGGGGGATCGTGATGGCGACCAGATTACTGCGAAACCTCGCCGCGGCAGCGCTGCTGATGGGGCTGTGTGCGGCCTGCCAGTCCGCCGACACGATCCATCTCAGCGGCCCCTGCGCCCCCGATATGATCCGGCTTCATACCGCGTTTTGATCTCGGGTCTCCGGCGCTTGCCCGGCAAAGCCGTGTCATGGTCTCCGTCATGGTCCCCGACGCCAGTTTGCGCTTGCGTCCGATGCAGATATCCTTCATAGTTAACAATGTATTAACTAGACTAAGCCTCGCGCCGGTCTGGTTCATGCAAACCCCTGGCAGAACTTTTTCACGAGGCAAGAAAATGCGCGGACTCAAGAACGCCGCACTCGTATCTGGCATCGCCGTAATCGCGGCCATGACCTCCCGGGCGCAAGCGACCACGATCTACTGGGCCGATCTGACCTCGGATACTTCCTCCTCGGTCAGCGGCACGATCACCTCGCCCTCAGGCTCGGTCGGCGTCACGTATTCGGGCGGCTACGCCTTCGACCAGCTCAACAACACCGGCACCAACTACTGGTCGCCGACCGGCTACACCGAGGGCCTGGTCAACGCGCCTTCGACCAGCGATATCGTCGCCTTCAGCGCCGCCGGCACCGGAACCCTGACCTTCAGCCATCCGGTCACGAACGTCTATGTCGCCTTCAACAGCTGGAACGGCGCTCAGGTCACGTTTTCGTCGCCGTTCACGATCGTCAGCCAGGGCTGCGGCTACTGGGGTTGCGGCAGCTTCGTACCCAACGCCGATAGCACCGGCTTCACGGGGAATGGCGAAACCGTCGGCGTGCTCGAATTCGCCGGGGTGATCAGCAGCCTGACCATCACCGATACGACCTCGGAATACTGGCACGGCGCCACCGTCGGCGTCGCCGACGTCTCCGCCGTCCCGCTCCCGGCCGCGCTGCCGATGTTCGGCGCCGCACTCGCGGGTGTGACGGCTTTGGGCGCCAAGCGCCGTCGGGCCTCCGTCACGCTATAGTCGCTGGCGACAGCGAACCGACAGAGCCGCCGCGTCGACAGTGACGCGGCGATTTTTGTTTCGGCACTCTTCAGCCGCGATAAGGAGGCTCCATGCCCGCCGACCCTGTGCTCTGGACTCTCGACACCAAGGGCGTCGCCACCGTCACCCTCAACCGCCCCGAGGTCAACAATGCCTATGACGGCGGCCTCATCGCGGGCCTGCTCGCGACGATGGCCGAACTCGCCGCGCAACCCCACCTCCGCGTCGTGGTCCTGAAAGGCAACGGCAAGCATTTCCAAGCCGGCGCCGATCTCAAATGGATCAACGCGGTGCGCCCGCAATCGACGGCCGCCAACGAGGCTGCGTCGCGGGCGACGTTCGAGGTTGTGCAGCGGCTCAACACCTTGCCGGTGCCGACGATCGCCCTGGTCCACGGCGCCTGCTTCGGCGGCGGCACGGGGGTGATCGCCGCCTGCGATGTCGTGATCGCGGCCGATAACAGCCTGTTCTCGATCGCCGAGGTCCGCTGGGGCCTGACGGCGGCGATCATCATTCCGCAGCTCTGCGACGCCATCGGCGTCCGCCAGGTCCGCCGCTACGCCCTGACCGGCGAGCGCTTCGGCGCCGAGGAAGCCCGCCGCATCGGTCTCGTCCACGAGGTCGTGCCACTCGCCGAACTCGACGCCGCCGGCGAGACCATCGTCCGGCACCTGCTGGCCAACGCCCCCGACGCGATCGCCGAGACCAAGAAGCTGGCGATGGAGAGCGCGTTCGGCGGCATGGCGATCGACGACACGGGTTTCGCCCGTCTGGTCCGGCGGCACGCGGCGAAGCGACAGACGCCAGAGGCTGCCGAGGGGCTGGCGTCGTTTGCCGAGAAGCGCGCCGGGAATTGGGATCGGAGCGGCTAATTCTCTGGATTTAGGACCGGTATGCTGGCGTCGCGCCGAGCCTGTTCTAACCGAGCGGCAAGGGATTGAGATGGCTGAGCAAAAAGCCGCGAGCCGCCAGCCGCTCCATGATCAATCGCCGATGGCAGTGGTGCCAGTCCGCTTCGTAGCACAGCAGGCAGACCGCATTCTCGCGCGCAAGCTGATCGAGTTCGTCCAGCGCCGCTATAGCCTCTTCCGTGGCCAATTGAGCTTCCACCACCTGCCAGAAACGATCCTGATCACCGCGCCGATGCGCTTCTCGCCCCTCGGGCGGTGTGCCTAAAGCCCTCATATGGCGGTATCCGATGCCGGCCTCCGTCGCGGAAGCTGCCAGCATCCGCTTCGAGAACCCGGCACGCCGTGATTGCGGACGCTCGCGCACGTCGACAATCGTGGCAATTCCTGCCGCGCGCAACGTCGCGAGCACGTCACCCAGCGCCGCGCGCTCATAGCCAATCCCCGCGATGAGCGGCGCTGTCATCCGTGTGGTTCCATTGTCAAACTGCCTCCAGAGGCGGTTTTTCGCCGATCCCATGAACTCCGGCAAGTCCCGATCAAGCCTGCCTCTTACAAGGAGATGGGGTCAGGTCTTGCATTCCTGCACTCTCGACAGCGATCATTCCAGCGTCTGATGCGCGGCATTCAGTAGGCCCATGAAATGGGAGAAGGCGGGGAGAAGTGCACGAATGCAAGACCTGACCCTAGTATTTCTGACCGCAATTCCTAGCTAATGCTCGGCGAGCGCATCGTCCAGCACCTGCTCGCCAACGCCCCCGGAAGCCCCGACCATATATCCGTTGTTCAAGGTTCTCGTTTAAGTTTAGAGTCTCGATGGATCGTGTCGCAGTTTGCAATGTTCCTGCCGGAAGCAAACTTCCGATAACACGCGTCGAGGAACGCGGTGTAACAACGGTTGAAAGATCGGGATCGTTGAGCTATCGCCTCTAATGGCGAATAAAGACGGCTCAAGAGGAGCCCGCTGAACACTTTGGGCCATCGATACATGGCAGCAAATGTCAGGCCGGCGGACACAATGTAAATCGCAACCGCCAATGAAAGTAAAATTAGCCATCGGGCTATAAAAGCGAGGCCCATTGGAAACCTCGAAATCCGAAGATTACTTCGTCAATTCCCTGCGCCGTGCCTTGCCGTCCCATTTCCCTCAAAACCCCACCACCTTACCCGGGTTGAGGATGTTGTTCGGATCCAGCGCCCGCTTGATCTTGCGCATGATCTCGACCGTGTCTTCGCCGTGTTCCTCGTCGAGATAGCCCATCTTGTGCAGGCCGACGCCGTGTTCGCCGGTACAGGTGCCGTCATAGCGCATGGCGCGGCGGGCGAGGCGGTGGCTGATGCCTTCGGCGGCCTTGACCTCGTCGGGGTTGGCGATATCGATCAGCAGCAGGCAATGGAAATTGCCGTCGCCGACATGGCCGAGCACCGGCGCCAGGATCCCCGCGGCCTCGATATCGGCCACCGTCTCGGCGAGGCATTCGGCGAGCGCCGAGATCGGCACGCAGGCGTCGGTGGTCAGCGAGCGGGAGCCCGGGCGCAGCTGCAGCGACGCGAAATAGGCCTTGTGGCGCGGCGTCCACAGCCGGCTGCGCTCCTCGGGCAGGGTCGCCCATTGGAAGGCGCCGCCGCCGAGGCCTTCGGCGATCTCGGCCATCACCGCGCTCTGCTCGGCGACCTGAGCCGTCGAGCCGCAGAATTCCAGAAACAGGGTCGGCGCCACGGTCAGGCCGGTGCCACTATGGGCGTTGACCGCGCGGATGGTGAGGGCGTCGAGCAGCTCGGCGCGCGCCAGCGGCACCCCCATCTGGATCGCCTGAATCACCGCCTGGACCGCGTCGTTGACGGTGGGGAAATTGACGACCGCGGCGGCCACCGCCTCGGGCCGCGGGTGCAGCTTCACCGTGGCTTCCGTCACGATGCCGAGCGTGCCTTCCGAACCGGTGAAGAGCTGGGTCAGGCAATAGCCGGCCGAAGATTTGCGAGCGCGGCGCGCGGTGCGGATGATCTTGCCTTCCGCCGTGACCACGGTCAGCGACTGGACGTGGTCGCGCATATTGCCATAGCGCACGGTGGTGGTGCCCGAGGCCGCCGTCGCCACCATGCCGCCGATCGTGGCATTCGCGCCAGGGTCGACGGGGAAGAAGAAGCCGCTCTGCGCCAGCGCCTGGTTCAGCCCCTCGCGGGTCACGCCGGCCTGCACCGTCGCCGAGAGATCCTCGGTGCGGATCGCCAGCACCGCGTCCATGCGCGAAAGATCGATGCAGACGCCGCCCTGCACGGCGAGCAGATGGCCCTCGAGCGAGGAGCCGGCGCCGAAGGCGATCACCGGAGTCTTGTGCTGGTTGCAGAGGCCGACGGCGAAGGCGACGTCCTCGGTGCTCAGCGCGAAGACGACCGCGTCGGGCGGTTGCGGGGCGTAGGCCGACTCGTCCTGGCCGTGCTGCAGGCAGATCGCGGCGCTGGTCGAGAAGCGCTCGCCGAAATGGTTGGAGAGCGCGGCGAGCAATGCCGCCGGCGGCACCCGCCGCGTCACCGTGGGGATCGTGTGGGCTGTCGCGGCGCTCATGGCCTTGTCTCCTGAAACGGAAATCTTGGATATCGCAGCATGGCAAACTGCCGATCCGGCGTCACCACCGGATCGGCAGTTGCATTCCTCGGATCAGGCCTACCAGATGGTCTTGAACAGGCGGATATCCGGCGCCGCGCCGAACAGCGGCGCCGCCTTGCCGAGCGCGTCGGCGATATGCGCGGTCTTCATATGGGCGTCGAGCGCTTCCTGGCTCGCCCATTCCTCGATGAAGGTGAAATCGGTCGGGTCGGCGTTGTTCTGGGTCAGCTCATAGGAGATGCAGCCGGCCTCCTTGCGGGTCGGATCGCGCAGGGTGGTCAGGATGGTCTTGAATTCTTCGACCTTGTCGGCCTGGCAGACGAGACGGGCGACGACACGCAGGGTGCTCTTCGACATTAGGGATTTCCTCTTTCCGTTACGGCTTTGATGCGCCGGCGATGCGGATGACCCGCATTCGGGTCGAGACCCTAGCGCATTGAGGTCGCTGCGGCCACCATCCCGCGTGTTCTCGCACACCCCCCCCCTTGATGGGGGAGGGTGGGGGTGGGGGTGATGCTGCCGCTTTGAGCGATGCGGCGGAAGACGTCCCGGTGGATACATCACCCCCACCCGAACCCTCCCCCCTCAAGGGGGAGGGCTTTAAAGGCACCACGCCCAACCGTCCCAGTGTCGTGACTTAGTGCTGCGCACTAGCCGCAGCCGCCGCCATCCTTTAGCATGCCGGCATCGAGCCGAAGGAGGAGCAATTATGAGCGCCAAGATCGATGAAACCGCCTTCCGGGCGGAACTGGCCCGACGGGGCTGCGCCGAGCCCGTGCTCGTCGTCTGGGAACCCGGGCGCGCCAGCGTCGAGCACGCCCATGACTTCACGGCGCGCGGCCTCGTCCAGGACGGCGGCTATGTGCTGACGACCGCGGCGGGCGACCTGGAACTCGGCCCGGGCGATGATTTCGAGGTCGCCGCCGGCACGCTGCATCGCGAGACCGCCGGTGCGAAAGGCACGCGCATCCTCAGCGGCAGGCTTTCGGCGGGTTGAGGGATATCCCGGGAACAAACTCTTCAGTCCCAATAGTATTTTCGTCATCCCCGCCTTCGCGGGGATGACGGACGTAGAGACATCGCGCCGATTAATCGGGGATGAGCCCGAACAGACGCGGTGGAATTCATCCCAGATCAAGCCTCCGCAAAGAAGAGGAACGCGCGAATGACCCAACCCAAGAAAAAGATTCTGATCGCCGGCGCGCTCGGCCTCACCGGCCGCGCCGCGGTCGCCCGGTTCGAGAGTCTCGGCTGGGAGGTCGTCGGCCTGTCGCGGCGCACGCCCGCCGAGGCCTATCGCCGCCACGACGCCAAGGCCAAATACATCGCCGTCGATCTCCGCGACCGCGGCGATTGCGAGGCCAAGCTCTCCCACCTCACCGACGTCACCCATATCATCTACGCCGCGGTCTACGAGACCAGCGACCTGAAGAGCGGCTGGAAGACCGGGACCGAGGATTTCGTCGGCATCAACGTCCAGATGCTGACCAATTTCCTCGACGTCATGCTGCCTGCCGCCAAGGGGCTGCAGCAGATGACCGTGTTCCAGGGTGCCAAGGCCTATGGCGTCCATACCGGGGCGATCAAGCTGCCGGCCAAGGAGAGCGATCCGCGGCTGATCTCGGTCGGCTTCTACACCCCGCAGGAGGAACTGATCCGCGCCCGCCAGAAGGGCAAGTCGTGGCACTGGACTGTCCTGCGGCCGCAGATGATCTCCGGATTTGCCACCGCCGCGCCGATATCCTGCCTGCCCGGCATCGGCGTCTATGCCGCGGTCTGCCGCGAGCTCGGCCTGCCCTTGCGCTTTCCCGGCCGCGGCATGGGGCCGCTCGAAGCGGTGGATGTCGAGCTGCTGGCCAAGGCGCTGGTCTGGGCCGCGACCGAGCCGCGCTGCGCCAACGAGATCTACAACATCGGCAATGGCGACTGCTTCTGCTGGGTCAATCTGTTCCCGCGGATCGCCCGCGACGTCTTCGACATGGACCATGCCGCCCCGCATAGCGACTTCCTCGACGTCGTCATGGCCGACAAGGGCCCGGTCTGGGATGCGATCGTCGCCAAATACGGGCTCGAGAAATACTCGATGAAGGATCTGGTCGCGACCTGGCAGATCGTCGATTTCTTCCTCGATTACGGCGATTACGACAGGCTCGCGCTGCTCTCGACCATCAAGGCGCGCAAGCACGGCTTCCACGAGTGCGAGGACAGCGAGGAGATGGTCATCCGCCAACTCAAGGAGATGCAGGCGGCACGCATCCTACCCCCGTGATTTTCGCGGCGATGGCTCGGCGGAATGATGCGCTAGGGTTGTCTTCCCCGCCTCCAGGATGGAACCCCCGATGACCGCCTTGTTCTCTCCGCTGAGCCTGCGCACGCTGAACCTCGCCAACCGCATCGTCGTCTCGCCGATGTGCCAGTACTCGGCTGAAGACGGCAACGCTACCGACTGGCACATGATCCATCTCGGCAACCTCGCCTTGTCCGGCGCCGGGCTCGTCTTCATCGAGGCCGCCGCCGTGACCGAGGAAGGCCGCATCACCTATGGCGATCTCGGCCTCTATACCGATGCCAACGAAGCCGCCCTGGCCCGCGTCATCGCGGCGATGCGCAAGCATTCGAAAGCCGCCATCGCGATGCAGCTTGCCCATGCCGGGCGCAAGGGATCGAGCCACGTGCCGTGGGAAACCGGCGAGTTGCTGAAGGTCGAGGATGGCGGCTGGACGCCGCTCGCGCCCTCCGCGATCGCCTACAAGGACGGCGAGGCGCCGCCTGCCGAACTCGACCGCGCCGGCCTCGCAAGGATTCGCGACGGCTTCGCCCAGGCGACCGCCCGCGCCGCCCGGCTCGGCATCGACGCGCTGGAGATGCATGCCGCCCATGGCTATCTGATCCATGAATTCCTGTCGCCGCTCTCCAACCAGCGCGGCGACGAATATGGCGGCTCGCTCGAGAACCGCATGCGCTTCCCGCTCGAGGTCTTCGATGCCATGCGCGCGATCTTCCCCGCCGACCGGCCGCTCGGCGTCCGCGTCTCGGCGACCGACTGGGTCGAGGGCGGCTGGGACGTCGCCCAGACCATCGCCTTCGTCAAGGAGCTGCAGAAGCGCGGCGTCGACTGGATCGACGTGTCCTCGGGAGGGTTGTCGCCGCTGCAGAAGATCGCGATCGGACCCGGCTATCAGGTGCCCTTCTCGGCCGCCATCAAGGAAGCCACGGGCGCGACGACCATCGCTGTCGGCCTGATCACCGAGGCCCGCCAGGCCGAAGAAATCGTCGCCTCCGGCCAGGCCGATCTCGTCGCCGTCGCCCGCGGCATGATGTATGATCCGCGCTGGGCCTGGCACGCCGCCGCCGAGCTCGGCGCCACCGTCGACGCCCCGCCGCAATACTGGCGCTCGCAGCCCTCGAACCAGAAGGCCCTGTTCGGCAACGCCCGGATCGGGATTCGCTAGACCCCAGCGGGCGGCAAGCCCCCAAGGAGCCGGGACCATGTCGCGACAGATCATCGATCTCTCGATCTTCCTCGAAAACGACGTGGTCTCGGACCCCGAGGGCTTCCGTCCGAAGATTTCCTATATCGACCACCAGCAGTCGGTCGCGGGATTGCTCGGCTTCTTCCCCGGGCTCGCGAAAGAGGATCTGCCCGACGGCGAAGCCTGGGCGATCGAGAAGATCGAGCTGATCACCCATAACGGCACCCATCTCGACGCGCCCTATCACTTCGCCTCGACCATGGACCATGGCGAGCGCGCAATCACGATCGACGAGGTACCGCTGGAGTGGTGCTTCCAGCCCGGGGTGAAACTCGATTTCCGCCATTTCCCCGACGGCTATGTGGTGACGGCGGCGGATGTCGAGGCCGAACTCGCCCGCATCGGCCATACCTTGTCGCCGCTCGAAATCGTGCTGGTCAACACCGCTGCCGGCAAGCGTTACGGCCAGTCGGATTACGTCAGCGCCGGCAGCGGCATGGGCTACGACGCGACGATGTACCTGCTGGAGCGCGGCATCCGCGTCACCGGCACCGACGGCTGGAGTTGGGACGCCCCCTTCGTCCACACCGCCGAACGCTACGCCGAGAGCCACGACCCGTCGCTCATCTGGGAAGGCCATAAGGCCGGCCGCGACATCGGCTATTGCCACCTGGAGAAACTGCACAACCTCGAGGCGCTGCCGGCGCACGGCTTCCAGGTATCGTGCTTCCCGGTCAAGATCCGGGCAGCCTCGGCGGGCTGGACGCGGGCGGTGGCGATCATCGATTAGGGATCGCCGAGCGCACGGAGGTCCCCACCCCACCCTCCGTCATTGCGAGCGGAGCGAAGCAATCCAGGGCCGTGGGATTGGTCGTCGCTACTGAGATCGGTATGATGTCCCCGGAATTATGGTCGTCGCTGCTGAGATCAGTGTAATGAAATTAAGGGGACACAATACTGATCCCCCCCGATGTCCGCGTGCGACGCGCGCGGTGTTTCTGGATTGCTTCGCTGCGCTCGCAATGACGGCGGAAGAACTGGCGCACGGGCGGCCTGGACACCGTGAATGACGGAAGCGCGGAGCGCTTTCCGCCTTCCACGCCGCGCAAGAAACCGGCGGATGACGCTACGCTCATCCGTCCTCCGGTCGCTTACGAACTCAGCACGAACCCTTCATACCCGTTCGCCGCGACCGTGTCGCATTTCTCGCGGTAGCGGACCATGCCGCCGGCATAGGGCATGAACACCCGCGGTTTGCCGGGGATGTTGGCGCCGAGGTACCAGGAATGCTTGGCCGTCACCAGCAGGGTCTCGTTGGCGGCTTCGTTGACGTGGTCGATCCAGTCGGCGACCGCCTCGGGCTTGGCTTCAATGGTGGCGATGTCATTCTTGCGCATGTAGTCGATGCAGCTGGCGATCCATTCCGCGTGCTGCTCGATCGCCACGGGCACAACGCACAGGACCGACGGGCTCCCCGGCCCGGTCATGGTGAACATGTTGGGGAAGCCGACCACCTGCAGGCCGAGATAGGTCCGCGGTCCCGCCTCCCAGGCATCGGCGAGCGAGAGCCCGTCGCGGCCGCGGATATCCATGCGCAGCAGCGGTCCGGTCATGGCGTCGAAGCCGGTGGCGAAGACGATGATGTCGAGCGGGTATTCGGCATCCGCCGTGCGGATCCCGGTCGGGATGATGCGCTCGATCGGCGCCGCCTTGATGTCGACCAGCGAGACGTTGTCGCGGTTGAAGCACTCGAAATAGCCGTTGTCGATCGGCGGCCGCTTGGCGCCATAGGCATGGTCGATATCGAGCAGGATCGCCGCCTTCTTCGGATCCTTCACGACCTGCGCGATCTTATGGCGGATGAAGGCGGCCGCGGTCTCGTTGGCCTCCTTGTCGAGCACGATGTCGCGGAAGGTGGCGCGGAACTGCATGCCGCCGCGCTGCCACGCCTCCTCGTAGGCCGCCTCGCGCTCCTCGGGCGTCACTTCGAGCGCGCTCTTGGGATTGGGTTTGAAGGGATAGCCGTTGGGCGTCTCCCGCGTGGTCTGGCGGATTTCCGCCGCGCGCTCCTTGTAGAAGCGCTTGTATTCCTCGGTGAGCGGACCGTTGCGCGCGGGAATGCTGTAATTCGCGGTGCGCTGGAACACCGTCAGATGCGCCGCGGTCTCGGCGATCACGGGGGCCGCCTGGATCCCGGTCGAGCCGGTGCCGATCATGCCGACGCGCTTGCCCCTGAAATCGACGCCGTCATGCGGCCATTCGCCGGTGTGGTACCACTCGCCCTTGAAGCTATCGAGCCCGGCGATCCGCGGCACGTTGGCGGTCGAGAGGCAGCCGACGGCGGTGATCAGGTATTTGGCCGTGAAGCTCTCGCCGGCTTCGGTCTTGACCGTCCAGTTGTTGGCCGCCGCGTCATACCAGGCCGAGGTGACGCGGGTGTCGAACTGGATGTTGCGCTTCAGGTCGAACTTGTCGGCGACGAAATCGAGATAGCGGCGCAGCTCGGCATCGTCGGGATAGCGCTCCGACCATTCCCATTCCTGCGTCAGCTCGGCAGAGAAGGTGTAACAATAGGCGTGGCTCTCGACGTCGCAGCGCGCGCCGGGATAGCGGTTCCAGTACCAGGTGCCGCCGACCGCGCTGCCGGCTTCCAGCACCTGAACGTTCAAGCCAAGGCGATCGCGCAGGCAGATCAGCTGGTAGAGCCCGGAGAATCCGGCGCCGATGATGATCGCGTCGAGCTCGCCGTTCTTGCGTACAGAGATTTCCGTCATCGTTGCCGCCCTCGTTGTTCCTTGATTTTCGTTCCCGCAACGCACGTCGTCGCGGCCGGTCAGGTTCTATACCCGCCATTGAACCCCACTTGGTGGCTGCGCACAACCATCGATCCGTTCCGCGCCGCGCGGCGGAGGCGGCGCCCGCCACTGAC
>CAIUCF010000076.1 GCA_903897565.1 uncultured Rhodospirillales bacterium
ATCATCGAGGATGGCGGCAAGATCAAGCAGGAGACTCGGCTCTACGATTCGGGGCGCGGCATCACGCGCTCGATGCGCTCCAAGGAAGAAGCCCACGATTATCGCTACTTCCCCGATCCCGATCTGCTGCCGCTGGTGCTCGACCCGGCGGTGGTAGCGCGGATCAAGGAATCCCTGCCCGAGCTGCCGGATCCCAAGAAGCAGCGCTTCGTCACCGAGTTCAAGCTCTCGCCCTACGACGCCGGCGTGCTCGTCGCCGAGCAGGCTATCGCGGATTATTTCGAGAAGGTCGCGACCGGCCGTGACGCCAAGCTCGCCGCCAACTGGGTCACCGGTGCGTTGTTCGGCGCCTTGAACCGGCTCGGGCTCGGCATCGAGGCTTCGCCGATCTCGGCCGAGACCCTGGGCGGGCTGCTCGACCTGATTCTCGACAACACCATCTCCAGCAACACGGCCAAGGATGTGTTCGCCGAGATGGTCGAAACCGGCAAGACCGCCGCGACGATCGTCGAGGAGAAGGGCCTGCGCCAGGTCACCGATACCGGCGCGATCGAGGCGGCGATCGACGCCGTCATCGCCGCGCAGGCCGACAAGGTCGCGGAATATCGCTCCGGCAAGGACAAGCTGTTCGGCTTCTTCGTCGGCCAGGTCATGAAGGCGACCGGTGGCAAGGCCAATCCGGTGCTGCTCAACGACCTGCTGCGGCAAAAACTGGCGCCGTGAGCGAGTCGAGCTTCCAGCCGCTGAGCGCACGCGACGTCAAGGTCCTGGCCTTGGCGTCGCTCGGCGGCGCGCTCGAATTCTATGACTTCGTCGTCTATGTGTTCTTCGCGACGATCCTCAGCCAACTGTTCTTCCCGGCCGGGATGAGCGATGCGCTGAAGCAGTTTCAGTCCTTCGGCATCTTTGCCGCCGGCTATCTGGCGCGGCCGCTCGGCGGCATCGTCATGGCGCATTTCGGCGATCTGGTCGGCCGCAAACGCATGTTCATGCTGAGCGTGCTGCTGATGGCGGTGCCGACCTTCGCGATCGGTCTGCTGCCGACCTTCGCCCATATCGGCTTCGCCGCGCCGGTCCTGCTGCTGTGCCTGCGCATGCTGCAGGGCGCAGCGATCGGCGGCGAAGTGCCGGGCGCCTGGGTGTTCGCCTCGGAACACGTCTCGGCGGCGCGCACGGGTCTCGCCTGCGGCAGCCTCACCGCGGGCCTGACCATCGGCATCCTCGGCGGCTCGCTCGTAGCGACCACCCTCACCCACAGCCTCAGCACCGCGCAGATGCTCGATTTCGGCTGGCGCCTGCCCTTCCTGCTCGGCGGCGTGTTCGGCGTGATCGCGGTCTATCTCCGGCGCTGGCTCGACGAGACCCCGGTGTTCGAGGAATTGCGTCGGGAGCGCAAACTCGCCGCGCGTCTGCCGCTCGCCCTGGTGTTGGGTGAGCACCGTCTCGCGGTCGTCACGGGGATGCTGATGACCTGGCTGCTGACGACCGCGATCGTCGTCGTCATTCTGATGACACCGACCTTGCTGCAGCGCGGCTACCACCTCGCCGCGGGACCGGTGCTGAACGCCAGCTGCGCCGGCAATCTCGCGCTGTCGCTCGGCTGCGTGCTGGCCGGAATCGCCACGGACCGCTTCGGCATGCGGCGGACGATCGCCTGGGGCGGCGTGATGCTGGCCGTGACCACCATGATGCTGTACCGCGTCGCGGCGATCGCGCCGGAATTCCTGCTCCCGGCCTACGCCCTCGCCGGATTGTTCGTCGGCACCATCGCGGTGGTGCCGGTATTCCTCGTGCGGAGCTTTCCGCCCGCAGTGCGGTTCTCGGGAATCTCGGTGGCCTATAACGTCGCCTACGCGATCCTCGGCGGCCTCACGACCTTGTTCGTCGGCGGCCTGCCGCATGGCAGCCAGCCCTTCTACGTCGCGGCGGTCTGCCTCGTCGGCGTCGCGACAGTCATGTTGGCGCCGCGAGCGGCGACGGCGCGGAGCATCGCCACGGAAGGGTCGGGCCCGGTCGCCGCCACCATACTCTGAGCGGCAAGGCTACCCCTGGCTCGACACGCCTGTCGTCTTGCGAAAGACGCCTCCGAGTGCAGCGATCCCCAGGAGCGCCGTCGCGAAGAGCGGGAGACCAGGCGGCAAGGGGACTGCCGACACCGGCGCTCCGGAAATTGTCAGCTCCCCCACGGCCCCATAGGGCGCCCGGACGAGCGTGTAGGTTCGGTTCTCGAACTGCGGCTGCGTCACGAGCCCGGCGAAAACCTGCGGTCCACCGAACACGGATTTCTGGCCACCGCCCGGTGCCGCGATGCTGATGCCGCCGCCGTCGGTCGCGGTGAAGAAGGACAGCTC
>CAIUCF010000077.1 GCA_903897565.1 uncultured Rhodospirillales bacterium
CCCATCCATCTCGTTGATGCCGAGCGGGCCGTCCGGCCTGGCCATGCGGATTTTCTCAGGCCGCAGGGCGATCCACAGCACCATGCCGGGCGTGCCGCTGACGCCATGGCCGACATGAAAGGAGCAGCCGGCCTCGTCGGAATCGATGACGCAATGGTCGGGCTCGTCCTGGACCAGCCGACCCTCGAACAGATTGACCGAGCCGATGAAGTCGGCGACGTAGCGGCTGTTGGGGAATTCGTAGATCTCGTTGGGGGTGCCGACCTGGATGATCCGGCCCTTGTCCATCACCGCGATCCGCGACGACATCGACATCGCCTCTTCCTGGTCATGGGTGACCATGACGAAGGTGATGCCGACCTTTTCCTGAATGTTGACGAGTTCGAACTGGCTCTGCTCGCGCAGCTTCTTGTCGAGCGCCGAGAGCGGCTCGTCGAGCAGGAGCACCTTGGGTCGCTTGACGATGGTGCGCGCGAGCGCGACGCGCTGGCGCTGGCCGCCGGACATCTGGTGCGGCTTGCGCTTGCGGAACGGCGCCATCTGCACGAGTTCGAGCGCTTCGGTAACCCGGCGCTCGCGCTCGGCCTTGGGCACGCCGTCCTGGCGCAGGCCGAAGGCGACGTTGTCCTCCACGGTCATGTGGGGGAACAGCGCGTAGGATTGGAACATCATGTTGACCGGGCGATGATACGGCGGCACCACCGAGACATCGGCGCCGTCGATCAGTATCTTGCCCGACGTCGGCGTCTCGAAGCCGGCGAGCATCCTCAGGAGCGTGGTCTTGCCACACCCCGAGGCGCCGAGCAGGGAGAACAGTTCGCCGCGATAGATGGAGAGGTCGATGCCATCGACCGCGGCGAAATCGTCGAACATCTTGCGCACGCCTTCGATGCGAATATGCGGCGTCGCATTGGGATCCAGCCAAGGTCTGGTCTGGATCCCGGTCGTACTCGGCGGCTGTGCAGCCATCATGTCCCCCTGCGTCGACTCCTCGGGTGTCCTGCCCACCCGTTCCCGAACTACTGGCCTGTTTTGATCGTGGTCCAGGCGCGATTACGGGCCCGATCATAGTCAGGGCCACTGCTGGTGACGTCGAACAGGGTCTTGGCGATCGCGGGCGGCGGGAAGATGCCCGGATCGGCGGCGACCGACGGCTTCATCAGCTTGCGCGCGGCGATGACACCGGTCCGGCCGTTGAGGAGATTGGCGGTGTCGGCCGCCACTTCGGGACGCATGACGTAGTCGAGCCAGGCGAGCGCCTGGTCGTAATGCGGGGCGCCGGCAGGGATGGCGACGGTATCGATGTAGCCGACACTGCCTTCCTTGGGGATGATGAACTTGATCGTATAGGGTTTCTTCGCATCCTTCGCGCGCTGCGCGGCGAGCGCGACGTCGGTCGACCAGCCGAAGGCGATGCAGGCGTCACCGCCGGCGATGTCGTTGATATAGCCCGAAGAATCGAACTTGCGGATCGACGGCCGCAGCTTCAGCAGCAGATCGGTCGCCTTCTTGAGGTCGTCGGTGCTCATGCTGTTGGGATCGAGCCCGAGGGAGAGCAGCGCGATCGGCACCACGTCGGTGGGCGAATCGAGGAACTCGACGCCGCAGGAGGCGAACTTCGCGAGATTCTCCGGCTTCATCATCAGCGCCCAGGAATCCAGCGGCGCATCCGGCCAAGCCTTCTTGACCGCCTCGACATTGACGGCGATGCCGTCGATCGCCGACACCCACGGGATAGCGTAGTCATTGCCCGGATCGAACTTCGCCATACGGGCGAGCAACTCGGGATCGAGATTACCCCAGTTCTTCAGCTTGCTCTTGTCGATCTTCTGGTAAAGGCCGCCCTTGATGCCACGGGCCAGGAAGGGCGACAAGGTCGGCACGGCGATGTCGTAGCCGGAATTGCCGGTCGACAGCTTGGCCTCCAGGGTCTCGTTGCCATCGAAGGTATCGTAGTTGACCTTGATCCCGGTTTCCTTGGTAAAGCCCGAGATGACATTCGGCCCGATATAATCGGACCAGTTGTAGACGTTGACCGTCGGCGGATCGGCCGCGGTGGCGGGCAATGCCGCGACCAAACCTGCGGCCGCGAGGCCGGCAACCACTGAATGTCGTCCGAGATTACGAAGAAAGCCACGACCGAACATGCTCATCCCCCTCGATTGTTGAAAACTGTGATCACACGTAAGCACATTTCATGCCGAGGCTCTTGACGCAGTCCGGCCGGGAAACGCCCTTACATCAGATCACGTAGCCTGAACCAAAGCATGCCGAGGCGCAACAGCGGGATCCGGAACGCGCCGCCGGGAAAAGCGTGATGGGGAATGCGCGCAAAGACGTCGAAGCGTTCGGCGCTGCCGGCCAGCGCCTCGCCGATGACCTTGCCGGCGATCCCGCTCAAGGCGACGCCATGGCCGGAGAACCCTTGCGCGAAATAGGTCGTCGGGCTCAGCCGCCCGAGATGCGGCATCCTGTTCATCGTGATGTCGACGAGGCCGCCCCAGACCGTATCGAACGCGACATCCGTCAATTGCGGGAAGACCTTGAGCATGCTCGTGCGCATCTGTTGGGCAAGATCCGCAGGATCCCGCCCGGAATAGCTCACCCGCGCGCCAAACAGCAGCCGGTCATCCGGGCTCTTGCGGAAATAGTTGAGGACGAAATTCATGTCGCAGACCGCAACGTTCTGCGACAGCAGCGACTGCATCCGATTGGCGCCGAGCGGCGTCGTCGCGGCGATATAGGTCCCGACCGGGGCGATCTTACTGTAAATCGACGGCACCAGACCGCCGAGCAGGGCATTGCCGGCCAGCACCAGATAATCGGCCCGGACCTTACCTGAAGCCGTTGTAAACGAAGGCGTTTCGCTGCTGTCGATCGCGGTGACTTCGGAATTCTCGTAGATCGTCACCCCGGCGCTCTCGCAGGCGACGGCGAGGCCGAGCGCATAGTTCAGCGGATGGAGATGGCCGCTGCCCTGATCGTGGAGTGCGCCGATATAACGCGGCGAATCGACGATGTCCCGGGTCCTGGCCGTGTCGAGGATGTCGAGCCCTTCATAGCCGTAGCCGCCTGCCCATTCCTTGACCATGCCGTGGAGATCATCCACCTGGCGCTGTTTCAGTGCGGTAAAAAGATACCCCCAAGTGAGATCACAATCGATCGACTCAGCAGCGACGGTGTCGCGGATCAGGGTTTTTGCCTCTTCGTTCAACGCCCACAGCCTATGGGCATCGTCCTTTCCGACCGCCGCTTCGACTTCGGCCATCGAGCGGGCATACCCGGTAACGATCTGCCCGCCATTGCGTCCCGACGCCGCCCAACCGACCCGCCCTGCCTCCAGCACCGAGACCTTGAAGCCGCGCCGGGCCAGGGTCAGCGCGGCGTGCAGTCCGGTATAGCCGGCGCCCAGCACCGCGACGTCGCATCGGACGTCGCCGCTCAGCGTCGGTCGGTCGGCGATCGCATTCGCGGTCTGATGATACCAGGAATCGATATGCGCCTTGCCTACAGCCATCCTCCACCCTTCCGAACAAGCAGTGATGCCCATGGGACCGGCGCTGCCATTGCGCCGTGCCCGTATCCGATTCGCGGGGAGATTACCACTACGACGTCCGAAATCGTGATCAAACCTCTGCAACTTGATCACATCTCATGCCTCGGTGGCTGGCTTTTCCCGTCGCGCGGGCATACTCTTGGGTGACGCATCCGAAACGGCAGAGGAGACTCGGCGCAGATTGCGCCGTTATTGGCCGCATGAACCAACTCGAAACCTTCATCAAGCAACGCCAGATTACCGAGGTCGAATGCCTCGTTCCGGATCTCTCCGGAATCGCCCGCGGCAAAATTCTTCCCGCAGAGAAATTCCTGCGCATCCTCCGCGACCGCGGCCTGCGCATGCCCGAGGCGATCTTCGTCCAGACGGTAACCGGCGAATTCCCCGATGAAGACGTCACCAGCCCGGAAAACGCCGACATCTATATGATCCCCGACGAGAGCACGATCCGCATCGTGCCCTGGTACAAGGAGCCGACCGCCGAGGTGATCTCGGATTGCGTCTATGTCGACGGCGCCCCGGTCGACATCGCCCCGCGTTTCGTCCTGAAGCGGATTCTGGAGCTCTATGCCGCGCGCGGCTGGAAGCCGATCGTCGCGCCGGAGCTCGAATTCTTCCTCGTCCAGATCAACAAGGATCCGGACTACCCTCTGCTGCCGCCGATCGGCCGCTCGGGCCGCACCGAGAGCGGGCGCCAGGCCTATGGCATCGACGCGGTCAACGAATTCGATCCGATCTTCGAAGACGTCTACGACTACTGCGAAGCCCAGGATATCGACATCGATACCCTGACCCACGAGGCCGGCGCCGCCCAGATCGAGATCAATTTCAACCACGACGACGCGCTGTCGCTCGCCGACCAGGTCTTCCTGTTCAAGCGCACGGTGCGCGAGACGGCGATCCGCCACAATGTCTACGCCACCTTCATGGCCAAGCCGATGCAGAACGAGCCCGGCAGCGCCATGCATATCCACCAGAGCGTCGTCGACATCGCCACCGGGGCCAATATCTTCTCCAGCGACGACGGCCAGGACACGGATCTGTTCCGCGGCCATATCGCGGGCCTGCAGAAATACCTGCCGGCGGTGATGCCGTTGCTGGCGCCGAACGTGAACTCCTACCGCCGGCTCGTGGCCGGCAATGACGCCCCGATCAATGTCCATTGGGGCCGCGACAACCGCACTGTCGGCCTGCGCGTGCCGCTGTCGACCCGCGAGGCCCGCCGGGTCGAGAACCGGGTGCCGGGCGCCGATGCCAACCCCTATCTGGCGATCGCGGCGTCGCTGGCCTGCGGCTATCTCGGCATGACCCAGGCGCTGCGCCCCGAAGATGCGGTGCGGGGCAGCGCCTATGAGCGGCCGCTGCATTCGCTGCCGCGTCACCAGTCGGATGCGCTGGAGAAGTTCAACGCCTGCGAGCCCTTGAAGGAAGTGCTCGGCGCCAAGTTCATCCAGGCGGTGACCTGCGTGAAGCGCGCCGAATACGACGCCTATCAGCGCGTGATCTCGAGCTGGGAACGGGAAAACCTGCTGCTCAACGTCTGATCCGCGATGACTGCGCCTATCCTCGTCTGGTTGCGCCAGGAACTCCGCCTCGGCGACAACCCGGCGCTGGCAGCGGCGGTCGCCACCGGGCGGCCGGTGCAGCCAGTGTTCATTCTCGACGACACCGCCGATACCGGCGGTGCGGTGGCGTGGTGGCTGCATCACAGCCTGGCTTCGCTCGGTCGCGGGATCGCAGAGCTTGGCGGCACCCTGCTGCTGCGCCGCGGCGACCCGGTAACGCTGATCCCGGCGCTCATCGCCGAGACCGGTGCCTCGGCCTTATATTGGAGCCGGTCCTACGATCCGCATCTGCGCACCCAGGATCAGGCGTTGGCCGAGCCGTTGCGGCACAGCGGCATCGAGCTGAAGCGCGCCAACGACGCGGCCCTCTTGTTCGAGCCCGAGCGGATCCGCAACAAGGAAGGCCGGCCCTATCAGGTCTTCACACAGTTCTGGCGGGCCTGCCTCGCCACCGAGCCGCCGCGACCGCCCTATCCGCCGCCGGAGCACATCCGCGCGCCCGCGACCACGCCGGCGAGCGATCCTCTCGATAGCTGGAAGCTGCTGCCCACCCGTCCCGACTGGGCCGGCGGCTTGCGCGAGCGCTGGCACGTCGGCGAAGACGCCGCCTGGCAGCAACTCGGCCGCTTCCTCCAGGCCGGGATCAGCCGCTATCACGACCA
>CAIUCF010000078.1 GCA_903897565.1 uncultured Rhodospirillales bacterium
CTCGCCCGTCATCCCGGCGAAAGCCGGGATCCATCGGGACACAGCGCCGACGCCGACAATGGATCCCGGCTTTCGCCGGGATGACGATAAGAGCGGTGCGGCGGCAGACGGGAGACACAGCCATGTTGATGACCGCCGCGGATTATCGGGATTCCTTGCGCGCCTACAAGCCGCGGGTCTTCGTCAACGGCAGCGCGGTGGCCTCGGTCGCCGACGAGCCGCTGCTGGCGCCGGGCATCAATGCCGTCGGCATCACCTATGACTACGCCCTCGACCCGGTGCACAGGGGGCTGCTGACGGCGCGCCAGGGCAGCAGCGGCAAGACCGTCAACCGCATGCTCCACATCAACGAGAATTCGACCGATCTGCTGCACAAGCTCGAGGCGGTGCGGCTAGTCTGTTCGGTCTCCGGCTGCGCGCAACGCTACCTCACCCATGACGCACTCAACGGCATCTTCCAGGCGACGAAGCGCACCGACGGTGTCCATGCCACGGATTACCATGCGCGCTTCCTCAATTATCTGCACCAAGTCCAGGATCGCGACCTCACTCTCGGTGTCGCCATGACCGACGCCAAGGGCGACCGCTCGAAGCGGCCGGGACAGCAGGCCAATCGCGACGTCTATGTCCATATCAGCGAGCGGCGGCCCGACGGCATCGTCATTCGCGGCACCAAGGCGATCGTCACCGGCGCGCCCTATATGCATGAATTCCTGGTGATGCCGTGTCGGACCCACACGGAAGAGGATGCCGATTTCGCCGTGTGCTGCGCGGTGCCGGTCGACGCGCCCGGCGTCACTATCGTGGCGCGACCGGCGGGGCGACCCGGCGAGGCGGCGGCCAAGTTCTCCGGCAAATACGGACAGTCGGTCGGCGTGGTGATCTTCGACGATGTCTTCGTGCCGCATGATCGGGTGTTCCTGGCCGGCGAGCACGAGGAAGGCGGCTTCCTCACCACCTCCTATGCCACCCATCACCGCCATTCCTGCATCGGCGCGCGGGCCGGTTTCGGCGATCTGCTGATCGGTGCCGGGGCGCTGATGGTCGAGGCCAATGGCCTCGATCCCGACCGCCACGGCCATATCCGCGACGCCATGGTCGAGCTGATCACCATCACCGAGAGCTTCTTCGCCTGCGGCGTCGCTTCATCGGTCTATTGCGTGACCGATCCGGCGGGCTCGGTGATGCCCGACGCCGTGTTCTCGAACATCGGCAAGCTGCTGCTGGCGACCAAGATCTACGACATGCACAAGCTTGCCCATTACGTCTCGGGCGGGCTGATCACGGCGCTGCCCGGCCCCGACGAGGACCACAACCCGGAAACCGCGGCCTCGCTGGCGGCGGTGCTGGGTGGCCGCGCGGATATTCCCGCGGCGCAGCGGGCCGAGGTTTCCCGCCTGATCGAGGATTTGACGGTATCCAACCAGGCCGGCTGGTACTCGGTGATCTCGCTCCACGGCGGCGGCTCACCCGAAGCGATGAAGCGCGAAATCTGGCGCAATTATCCGCTGATCGAGAAGACCGAACTGGTCGAACGCCTGCTCGACCGCGGCATCGCCGATGACGGCCGCCGCGTCTCCAAACAACCCGGCCGCTGCTGCGACACCGGCTGCGAGGTCCCGGCCCCGGCGGTCAGGGAGATCGATACGGCCGCCGAATAGTCAACGGCTCCCGAACAACCGCCGCGGGATCATGCAGCCGACGACCCAGTTGGGCTTGTCGACGATCTCGTGGATGCGCAGCTCGCCGATCATGCCGAGGACGGCATAGGCCTCGAAGGGTTCGACCTTGAGCGAGCGCGCGAGCTCGTCGACGGCGAAGCGGGTGGCGTCGCGGGCGGCGGTGAAGAGGTCGGGGCCGATGCCGAGGAAATCGCGGAACTCGGTTTCCTGGTAGGGCCGGATCGAGATATCGGCGAAGGGCGCCGGGATCGTCCGACCTTTCAGCAC
>CAIUCF010000079.1 GCA_903897565.1 uncultured Rhodospirillales bacterium
CCGCACATCGCCACCAGCTTGCCCTTGGCCTGCTCGTCGCGGATGAGCTTGAGCTTGGCTTCGGGAGTCGCCTGGGCGAGGAAGTCGTCGACCCCGGACTCGGCGGCGATCGCCGCCGCCGTCAGCGGATTGTCGCCGGTGATCATGACCGTGCGGATGCCCATGGCCCGGAGTTCGTTGAACCGCTCCTTGATGCCGCCCTTGACGACGTCCTTGAGATAGATGACGCCGAGCATACGGCCATCCTTGGCAACGGCGAGCGGCGTGCCGCCGGCCTTGGCGATGCGCTCGACGGCCTGGGTCAGCTCGCGCGGCACGATATAGTTCGAGCCACTCGCCTTCTGCACCCAGTCGGTCACCGCGTCGACCGCGCCCTTGCGAATCTCGCTGCCCTCGATGTCGATGCCGCTCATCCGCGTCTGCGCCGAGAACGGCACGAAGCGGGCGCGCAGCGGCGCCATCTCGCGACCGCGGATATTGTACTTCTCCTTCGCCAGCACGACGATCGAGCGGCCTTCCGGGGTCTCGTCCGACAGCGACGCCAGCTGCGCCGTATCGGCCAGATCGCGTTCCTCGACCCCCGGCAAGGCCACGAACTCGGTCGCCACACGGTTCCCAAGGGTGATGGTGCCGGTCTTGTCGAGCAGCAGGGTGTCGACGTCGCCCGCGGCCTCGACGGCGCGGCCCGACATGGCCAGAACGTTGAACTTCACCAGGCGGTCCATGCCGGCGATGCCGATCGCGGAAAGCAACGCGCCGATCGTGGTCGGGATCAGGCAGACGAACAGCGCCACCAGGACGACGACCGAGATCGTGCCGCCGCCGTAATGGGCAAAGGGCGGGATCGTCACGGTCGCCATCACGAAGATCAGCGTCATGCCGATCAGCAGGATATTGAGCGCGATCTCGTTGGGGGTGCGCTGGCGCTTGGCGCCCTCGACGAGCGAGATCATGCGGTCCAGGAAGGTCGAACCCGCGGCCGCCGTGATGCGGACCTTGATCCAATCCGACAGCACGCGGGTGCCGCCGGTTACGGCCGAGCGATCGCCACCGCTCTCGCGGATCACCGGCGCGCTTTCGCCAGTGATGGCGCTCTCGTCGACCGAGGCGACGCCTTCGATCACTTCGCCGTCGGATGGAATGATGTCGCCCATCTCGACGAAGACGACGTCGCCAGCCTTGAGCTGGACGCCCGGGACAGTCTCGTAGTTGGCCTTGTCCTCGGGCGAGCGCAGTCGTTTGGCGACGGTCTCCGTGCGGGTTTTGCGCAGCGCCTCGGCCTGCGCCTTGCCGCGGCCTTCGGCGACGGCTTCGGCCAGGTTGGCGAAGACCACCGTGAACCAGAGCCAGAGCACGATCTGGGCCTCGAACAGGATCTTGCCCTGATGGATCGCGACGTCGCGGATCAGGATGACCGTCGTCAGGATGGCCACGACTTCGACGACGAACATCACCGGATTGCGGATCAAGGTCCGCGGGTCGAGCTTGCGGAACGATTCGCCGATCGCCGGGCCGAGGATGGCCGGATCGAGCAGCGAGCTACGATTGGATGAGGTGCTCATGGGATGCCCCAATTAGTACAGATTACCGGCGAGCATCGCGAAATGCTCGACGACAGGCCCAAGCGCGAGGGCCGGGAAGAAGGTAAGACCACCGACGATCAGGATCACGCCGATCAGCAATGCTACGAACAGCCCGTTGTCGGTCGGAAAGGTCCCCGCCGAGGGCGGCACGATCTTCTTCGCCGCGAGCGAGCCGGCGCTCGCCAGCATCGGCACGATGAAGAGGAAGCGGCCGACGAACATCGCGATCGCCATCGTCACGTTCCAGTACGGATTATTGGTCCCGAGACCGGCAAACGCGCTGCCGTTGTTCCCCGTCGCCGAGGAATAGGCGTACAGGATCTCGCTGAAACCGTGCGGGCCGGCATTGTTGGTGGTCGCCGTGCCGACCGGCAGCACCGAGGCAAGGGCGGTGAATCCAAGCATCGAGAGCGGCAGGATCAGGATCGCCAGTATGGCCATCTTGACTTCTTTGGCCTCGAGCTTCTTGCCGAGATATTCCGGCGTCCGCCCGACCATCAGCCCGGCGATGAAGACCGCGATCACGGCGAACATCAGCATGCCGTAGAGGCCAGAACCGACGCCGCCCCAGATGATCTCGCCCAACTCGATATTGAGCATCGGGATCAACCCGGCCAGCGGCAGGAAGCTGTCGTGCATGGCGTTGACGGCGCCGCAGGAGGCGTCAGTCGTCAAAGTGGCAAATAGCGAGGAGTTGAGGATGCCGAAGCGGGTTTCCTTGCCTTCCATATTGCCGCCCGACGGATCGATCCCGAATGCGGTGAAGGCCGGATTGCCGCCGGCCTCGACGCCGTAGATCACGAGCACGCCGGCAATGCTGAGGACCGCCATCACGCCGAACAGCGCCCAGCCCTGACGCTGGTTGCCGACCATGCGGCCGAAGACGTTGGTGAGCGCGGCGCCGAGCATCGTGAGCGACAGCATCTCGATGAAATTGGTGAGCGGGGTCGGATTCTCGAAGGGATGCGCCGAATTGGCGTTGAAGAAGCCGCCGCCATTGGTGCCGAACATCTTGATCGCCTCTTGCGAAGCCACCGGACCGATTGCGATCGTCTGCTGGGCACCCTCGATCGTGGTTGCCGTGATGTTCGGGCTGAAGCTCTGCGGCACGCCTTGCCACACCAGGAACAGCGCGTAGACCAGCGCCACCGGGATCAGGACGTAGAGCGTGCATCGGGTCATATCGACCCAGAAATTGCCGATGGTCTTCGCGGACTTTCGCGCGAAACCGCGGATCAGCGCGACGGCCAGCGCCACGCCGGTGGCGGCGGAGATGAAGTTGTGCACCGCCAGCCCGACCATCTGCGAGAAATAACTCATCGTGGTCTCGCCACCGTAGGACTGCCAGTTCGTGTTGGTCACGAAGCTGATCGCGGTATTGAGCGAAAGGTCAGGCGACAGGCCGGGGAAGTTCTGCGGATTGAGCGGCAGATAGTTCTGGAGCCTCAGCATCGCGTAGAGCACCAGGACGAACACGAGATTGAACAGCAGCATGGTCGCGCCGTACTGGCGCCACGACTGCTCCCGCTTGGGATCGACGCCGGCAAGGGCGTAGAGCAGGCGCTCGACCGGCACGAGCACGGGGCTGAGCCAGGTGCGCTCGCCGTTGAAGACTTGAGTCATGAAGGCGCCTACCGGCGCCGTCAAAGCCAGGATGACGCCGAAGAACAGCGCCACCTGCAAGATGCCATTGATGGTCATGATGGGCCCCTTGGCCTAGAACTTTTCGGGATGAATCAGGGCGTAGACGAGATAGACGAAGAGCCCGATCGAGACCGCGCCGCCGAGAAGGTTGTCGAAGAGAAAAGTGCTCATCTCAGATGCGCTCGCACGCGGCAAGATACGCGAAACCGATGATGAACAGACCGAAGGTCAGGCCGAGCCAATAAAGATCGTACATGGTTCAGAAACTCCCAGACGCGATTGCGGGACGGGCATTCGCGGTCTCGGATTTGGCTTCCACCATCGATAAGAATACAAGATGGGAATTCTACGTAGGGAATAAGAATTCCATAAAAATCGGCGCCCCTCCGAGCGAGTACCGTCCACGATTTTGTTGATTTCTATATAACTTGTCTAATCCGCCTGAACTCGCTCTCGATCTCCAAGTCGACGTCCTCACCCAGATAGGGCGCATATTTGCCGACACCCCAGGCCTTACGCGTCAGATGGGCCGTGGCGGTAAAGCCGGCCTCCTAATACATGAAGAGGGGCTATTGCCCGCCTGGTTGAGGACGACCAGCCGAGTCAGCGGCATGGTCAGGCCGAGCTGCCTGAAATCCCGGCGAACCCTGGAGGTGCTGGAACCTGTCCGGGTGACCTTGGTCGATTTGAGCGTCGCGGTCGGGAGGTTCGCGACGTTGAAGAAATCGGCGGATCTCAGACGCTCGTCGCGCGGCGGGGTAAGGGTGGCGACAATCGATTCTTATGAAATTCTAATGCCGGTGGCGCAAAGCCCCGATCGAATATTTATCCGGGCTGGTGCTATGTGGTCTTCATCGTTAACCGGCGATTGCAGCGTTACCGCTCGAGCGCGGTGGTACGGTGCCTGGATCGCTATTCGGTCCTGGATAACACGTCGGAGTCGGGCCGGCTGATTGGCAGTTTCGGCGTCGAAGCGTCCGGACCGAGGGAGTCCACGCTCGCGCCGGGGCTCCTCTATCTCTCCGAGGGAACTCCGACGAAGTGGAATCAGCTTCGCCTCGTTTCCGCAACACTCGCGCTCAGGAGGAACGCATCGTGCCCGCCCTAAAATATCTGTCGCCGGACCTACCACGACCGACCTGCGACGATGTCCATGCGATCCTGGAGCATGCGTCAGGGTCAGGAGAACTGATCGGCAGCCTCGGCGACTACCCAATCTATGAGCAGGTGATCGACCGATTCGGCCGGGTCTATTCCTATCTCGGCCTCGCGCCTCGTCGCCGCGACGGCAGCTTCGATGTCGAAGCGATGGAACCGGGCGAATTCGTGCTGCCACCGGGGCTTCTCTATCTCTGTGAGCAAAGCCGGGAAAAATCGGAATCGACGAGTTCGTCCGACCAGATCAGCCTCATTTAAAATGGGCTTCCCGATTTGAGGACTCGGCGGAGTCCGCTTGAGTACAGGATCAGACAGCTCGGGCTGATCTGTATACAAGACGGGATCTACAGCAGATGAGTCGTAATTCCATAAATATGGACGCCGTCTCGTTCGAGAAGACGCCCATATTCTTTTTATTATATTAGGTTTTCTACTTTAACAACTTAAACTCGCCCTCGATCTGCAGGTTGACGTCGTCACCTAAGGCTGGCGCGTATTTGCTGAGGCCCCAGGCCGTCCGCTTGAAATGCGCCGTCGCGGTAAAGCCGGCTTCGTAATACTTGAAGAAGGGATTGTTCCCCGCCTGGTTGAGGGTCACGAGCAGGGTCAGCGGCTTGGTCACGCCCAGCAAGGTGAAGTCGCCGCGCACCTTGGCGGTCTTGGGGCCTGTCTGAATGATCTTGGTCGATTTGAAGGTCGCCGTCGGGAATTTCGCGACGTTGAAGAAATCGGCCGATTTCAGATGCTCGTCGAGCACCGGGTTGAGCGTGCCGACGCTGGCGGTCTGAATAGTTACGTCGAGCGTGCTGTTCTCCGGCTTGGCCGGGTCGAGTACCAAGGTCCCGGCGGTATCCGTGAACTGGCCGATATAGGTGGAAAATCCGAGATGGCTGATCGACCACGTGACCTTGCCATGAGCCTTGTCGAGCGCATAAGTTCCTGGCGTCGCGGCAATGCCGGCCTTGGCGTCGGCGGCGTGGCTTGCCTGCGGCAGGTTGAAAGCAAGGATCGAAATCAGGGCGGCGGAGAGAAGGGGCTTCATGTCAGGTTCCTCGTTGCTGAGTGATTATTATTAAACTAGACGAACAGTCGTTATATTGAAATGACCGATGATCCACCGAACGCGATGCTCCAAGAGAATGCATGTCGTCTTGATCTGCGCAATCGCGGTGTCGAGGCCGGTCAGAGAAGAACCCGTCGCCTAGCAACCGCCATCGGCGGGCTTTCTTGCGCCTTCTTGGTCCTGTTTCCCGCCGTCATGGTCCTGGCGGCGCCCGTCTCTGGAAGCGACTCCGTGCTCGTGGTCACGATCCCGCACGGGGTCGCGCGAACCCCCGGCACGCTCGTTGACCCCGACAAGGTTCCCGGGGTCTTCGAGACATTGAATGCCCGTGAGATCGCGGGCGCGGGATCCCTGACGCTCCCCGGCGCGGTGGCTGCTCAGATCCCAAGCGTCTCCCTCAACAGCGAGAACGGCAGTCCCGACCAGCCCGACCTCGATTATCGCGGCTTCCTCGCCTCTCCAGTCTCGGGTGAGGCACAGGGATTGGCGGTATACCAGAACGGCGTCCGCATCAACGAAGCCTTCGGCGATACCGTCAACTGGGATCTCGTCCCCGATTTCGCGATCGATCGCCTGACGATTCAGGGCAGCAATCCGGTTTTCGGACTCAACGCCCTGGGTGGTGCCGTCACGCTCGACATGAAGACCGGCTTCAGTTTCGTCGGCACGAAGGTCTCGATCGGCACTGGATCGTTCGGACGCGTCGACACGACAGCCGAATACGGGCGTCAGGCCGGTAATTTTGGCACTTACCTCGGCGTCAGCGCCGCGAGCAATGGTGGCTACCGTGAGCACTCCCCGTCCCTGCTGCGCCATGGCTACGCCGATATCGGCGCCCGCGGACGACGCCTCGACCTCGACCTCGCCGTGGGCGGCGCCTGGAACGACGTGCGGGCCGCAGGACCAACGCCGGTCGAGATGCTGGCACAGGATCCGGGCGCGATCTTCACCTACCCGCAGCGCTACGACAATCAAGCCAGGACCGTCACGATCAACGGGACATATCGCCTGACCGATGCCCTTTCGCTGACCAACACCGCGTATTACCGCCATTTCCAGCAATCCATTGTCGACGGCAATACGACCGATGCCGCAACCTGCGGCGACAACGCGGCGCTGCTCTGCCTCGGCGGCGGGCTCAACTCGGCAACGGATCAACTGTTCGACGCGAGCGGCCATGCCGTCGCGACACCAACGCTGAACGGCAGCCAGGCGTTCGGCGAAATCGATTATTCCTCGACCCGGACTAATGGGCTTGGCGACACGTTGCAACTGACCCGGACGGCCGATTTTCTCGGCCACGGCAACAACTTGGTGATCGGCGGCGCGTTCGACCACGGCGAGACCAACTATCGCGCCCACCCCAACCTCGCGGTCCTGCAGCCGAGCCTCTTGGCGTCCGACCTCGGCATCACGATCGACCAGCGCTTCAACCCGACCGCCTCCGAGCTGATCGAGCCGGTCGACCTCGACGCGACCAATGATTATTACGGGCTGTTTCTTTCGGACACATTCGACGTCACCGCACGCCTGGCCCTGACCTTGAACGGCCGCTACAACCTCGCCCTGATCGACCTTGCAGACCGCCTTGGCACCAGCCTGAACGGCGGCCATCGCTACGCCCGTTTCAATCCCGGCGGCGGTATGACCTACCAGATTACGCCGGAAATTACCGGTTACGCCAGCTACGCCGAGGCCAACCGCGCGCCAACGCCGGGCGAACTCGCCTGCGCCAATCCGGTGACGCCCTGCGCGCTTGCCGCATTTCTCGTCGCCGATCCCGAACTCTCCCAAGTCGTATCCCGCACCGTAGAGACGGGCCTGCGCGGACATTTCACGCTGGCGCCGCTCCCCGGCCGCTTCCAGTGGAAGGCGGGCGTCTTTCAGACCGTGAACTCGAACGACATCCTGCTGGTCGGCACCCCGACCAACGGCTTCGGCTATTTCACCAATGCCGGCAAGACGCGGCGTCGCGGTTTAGAGACCAGCCTCGCCTACCGGCAATCGCGCTGGTCGGGTGCCGTCGCCTATAGCCTGATCGACGCCACCTACCGGACCCCCCTAGCGTTGAGTTCCGGCAGTCCCTCCGCGGACGCCAACGGCCTGATTACGGTCACTCCAGGCAATAGGCTGCCGCTGATTCCCCGGCACCGCGTGACTCTGACCGCGGATTATGCCGTAACTGACCACTGGAAGCTCGGCAGCGATTTCCGCATCCAGAGCGGCTTCTATCTGACGGGCGACAATTCCAATCAGCAGCCGCCGATGCCCGGCTACTACACCCTCGACCTCCACTCCAGTTGGGAGATCCGCGACGATCTCGAGCTTTCCGGCGAGATCGAGAACATCACTGGCGAGCGCTACTATAGTTACGGCGCCTTCACCCAGCTCGACGGGCTGCCGGCGCGATATGCGACCCTGTCCAATCCGCGGACCTACACCCCGGGGATTCCGCGCGGCGTCTACGCCAAGGTTACGGCTCGCTTCTGACGAGAAAAACGATCACCTTTCGCCGTCCTGCACCGTATAGTGGGGCTGCCGTTCGGCTCCTGGACGGTGACCACTGGCGGCCCGAGTCCCGATGCCTACGGAAAGTGAGCGTTTCATCAAGGCCATAACCGACCACCTTCCGGGGATGGTCGCGTATTGGGACTTCGATCTGCGCTGCCGCTTTGCGAATCGAGCCTACGAGGAATGGTTCGGCCGTTCTGCCGCGGCCATGATCGGGATCACCATTCAGGAGCTCATGGGCGAGGCTCTGTTTGCGCTCAACGAGCCCTTCATCCGGGGCGCCCTCGCGGGGCAGCGCCAGACGTTTGAACGACGACTCACCAAGGCCGACGGCGAGGTCAGGCAGACCTGGGCCGAATACATCCCCGATATCGACGATCAGGGTCACGTCAAAGGCATCTTCGTCCTCGTCACCGACGTCACCGACCTGAAGCAGCGCGAGCTCGAATTGCGCGCCGCGCGTGCGGAGGCGGAACGGGCGAGCCGCGCCAAATCCGACTTCCTCGCCAGTATCAGCCATGAAATCCGAACACCCATGAACAGTGTCATCGGATTTACCGAGTTGCTGCTGGACGAGGAACTGTCCCCGCGCCAGCGCGAATATACCGAGCGCCTGCAGGTCGCCGGGAGATCGCTGCTCGCGCTGATCGACGATATTCTCGACATGTCGAAGATCGAGGCCGGGAGACTCGATGTCGAGGCCATCCCGTTCAGCCCCGGCCAGATCGTCGACGAGGCGATCGCCGTCATCCGCCCGCAGGCGATGGCGAAGGGGCTGGGGCTCGTCGCCACCGGGACGGGTGATCTCCCGCCCTGGATCAAGGGCGATCCGACCCGCCTTCGCCAGATATTGCTGAATCTGCTCGGTAATGCGGTAAAATTCACGGATGTCGGGCGGATCTCGATCTCCTCGACCGTGATCGGCAGCGACGACACCGCGCAGCTTCAGTTTGCCGTCACCGACACCGGAATCGGCATCTCGGTCGAACGCCAGCCGTCGCTGTTTCAGGAGTTCTCGCAGGTCGATCGCGCAACGGCCCGGCGCCACGGCGGCACGGGGCTTGGACTATCGATCTCCCGACGCCTCGCCGAGGCCATGGGCGGTACCGTCGGGGTCGAAAGTTCGCCCGGCGCCGGCAGCCGTTTCTGGTTCTCGATCGCGCTCAGGCCGTCGCTGCCGCCGCTCGTGGGCGCCGAACCCGTCCCGACGACGCCCACGGCAGCTTATCGAATTCTGGTGGCCGAAGATCTCGAGGTCAACCAGATCGTCATCGAACAGTTCCTCGCGGCCGCAGGCCACAAGGTCACACTCGCCGGAGACGGCCTCGCGGCGCTCGAAGCCCTGCAGCGCGGCCAATTCGACCTCATCCTGATGGACATGGAGATGCCCGAGATCGACGGCCTCGCCGCGACCAAGGCAATCCGTGCGATGTCGGCACCGCTGCGCGACATCCCGATCATCGCCCTAACCGCCAACGCTATGCTCGGCGACACCGTGATCTGCAAGGAAGCGGGGATGAACGACTACCTGTCGAAGCCGATCGACCGCAAGCGTCTGCTGGCGACGGTCTCACGATGGGCCGGCGGCAAGACATCGCCGACAAGCGCTCCGCCTGTCCCACTCGCGCGCAAAGAAGTCTTCGATGCCGCGGCGTATGGCGGCCTGGTTTCCCAGTTTGGCGCCGACAAATCCTTCGCGCTCGTTGCGAAATTCCACGAAATGCTGGGAACGACCCTGATGCGGCTATCGGTGCCGCAACCGCCGGCGGCGGTACTCGGCGAGTTGCACAGCCTGATCTCGGTCGCGGGGATCATGGGCTGTCATGAATTGCACGGCCTCGCGCGCGCGCAACACGACGCGTTGAAGCGCGGCGAACTCGATGCCGGGCAGGCTCGCGAAAGCGTCGTCGTCGCTGCGCAACGCAGCCGCCTCGCGCTTGAAGCATATTTTCCGGATCGGCTATAGCGCTCCGCGGGCGCCCGCGATCGCCGCCAGAAACGCCCGCACGGCCGCTCCCGGACCCTGAGCATGCCCCCAGACGGCCCCGGAAACAGCGAGAAAATCCGTCCCCGCGGCCACCAGAGGCGCGCAGTTCTCCGCGGTGATCCCGCCGATCGCGACCACCGGCACCGTCATCACCTCGCTCCACCACCGCAGTATCTCCGGATCCGGCCGGTGCTGCGTCTCCTTGGTCCCGCTCGGGAAGAAGGCGCCGAACGCGACATAATCCGCCCCGGCCTCGGCGGCCTCCATGGCGAGATCACGGTCGTCATGGCAGGTCACGCCGATGATGCGGTCGGGGCCGAGCAGGCGGCGCGCTTCCTTGTAGGGCGTGTCCTGTTGGCCGACATGAACCCCGTCGCAGCCGGCCGCCAGAGCCAGATCAGGGCGATCATTGAGGATGAACGCGACATCGCGCGACTGCGCAACCGGCATCAGGACGTCGCAGGCCCGCCGGATCGCAGCGTCGTCAACGTCTTTCAGGCGAAGCTGCACGCAGGCAACGTCGCCGGCATCAAGCGCCGCCGCCAGGAGTTCGGCAAAGGCAACCGGCTCCAGGACGGCGGGCGTGATGAGGTAGAGCCGGCACGGGGCCGGCTCGTCCAGTGCCATTGACTAGCTCTTGCCGAGATAGACGTTGATGATCTGGTCGAGCAGCGCCAGTGCTTCGGCGCGGGGGCGCTGGAAGGTGTTGCGGCCGATGATCGAGCCGTTGCCGCCGCCATCGCGGATCGCCTTGGCTTCGGCGACGATGCTCGCCGTGTCCTTGGCCTCGCCGCCCGAGAACACGACGATGCGACGGCCGTTGAAGCAGGCATCGACCACGTTCTTGTAGCGCGCGACCTGCGTGCTGATGTCGATCTTTTCCTTCTCGTAGACCTTCTTCGCCGGATCGAGTTCGAGGAATTCGGTCGGCGGCTTGACCTTGATGATATGGGCGCCGAGCAGAGCCGCCATATGCGCGGCATAGGCGCAGATATCGACCGCGGTCTCGCCGGCCTTGCTGAGCGTCCCGCCACGCGGATAGGACCACACGACGACGGCGAGGCCGACCGACTTGGCCTCTTCCGCCATGGCGCGGAGCTGTTCGATCATGTCGAACTGGACATCCGAGCCTGGATAGATGGTGTAGCCGATGGTGGCGCAGCCGAGCCGCAGCGCATCGCCGACCGAGGCGGTGATCGCCTGCGACGGGTCGGTCTTGAGCGCCGACAGGCTGTTCGAGGAATTGACCTTGAGGATCAGCGGGATCTGGCCGGCGAACGTATCGGCGCCGGCTTCGAGCATGCCGAGCGGCGCGGCATAGGCCGACAGGCCGGCATCGATCGCGAGCTGGAAATGGTAATGCGGGTCGTAGCCGGCCGGGTTCGGCGCGAAGCTGCGGGCCGGGCCATGCTCGAACCCCTGATCGACCGGCAGGATCACCAGCTTGCCGGTACCGCCGAGGCGACCCTGCGTCAGGATACGGGCCAGGTTGGCCTTGGTGCCGGGATTGTCGCTCTCGTAGTTGCCGAGGATGCGCTTGATTTCAGGGGTAAAGGTCATGACATGCTCCGCGTGCAGTGAACAATGGGAAAGCAAAAGGTAAGATTATCCGAGTGATGGGCCCGTTTCAGGGCTGAACCACCCGGCGCAGACGGCACCGGGATTTCGTGCTCCCGTCAGATCCAGCGCGATCGGGCGATCACGATGGATGATGGCGCCATCTTGCGCGGCGATGTCGTCGAGACGCG
>CAIUCF010000080.1 GCA_903897565.1 uncultured Rhodospirillales bacterium
AGGCACAGAACGACCTCGCCGATCTGCTGCGGGCGCTCAACCAAGCGGTGATGCTCGACATGGATCTCGCCATCTCGATCTATCTTGAGGAGAACGAGATTAGCCATCGCAAGGAACTCGACGGCCTCGCCGGCGCTTTCGAGGCCTCGGTCAAGAGCGTCGTCAGCTCGGTTTCGACCGCGGCCCGGGAGATGGAAGCCAGCGCCCGGACAATGGAAAGCATTGCCGAGGCGACGGGTCGCCAGGCTGTCATGGTCGCCGGCGCCTCGGAAGAAGCGTCGACCAACGTCGCCACTGTCGCCGCGGCGAGCGAAGAGCTGGCGGGTTCGATCTCCGAGATCGGTCGTCAGATCAGCCATTCCGCCCAGATCGTCGGTTCTGCGTTACATGATTCGGAGGTTACCGACGTCAAGATGACGGCGCTCGTCGAGGCGGCCCAGAAGATCGGTGAGGTGATCAGCCTGATCAACAGCATCGCCAGCCAAACCAACCTGCTCGCGCTCAATGCGACGATCGAGGCCGCGCGGGCCGGAGAGCAGGGCAAGGGGTTTGCCGTGGTGGCGTCGGAGGTCAAATCGCTCGCCGGTCAGACCGCGCGGGCCACCGAGGAAATTCGCCGCCAGATCGAGGATATCCAGACCATCTCCGGCGAGGCGGCGCACGCCATTCAGGGCGTCAGCAAGACGATCCGGGGCATGAATGAAATCACCGCAGCGATCTCGGCCGCTGTCGAGGAACAAAGCTCGGCGACGCAGGAGATCGCGCGCAGCGTTCAGCAGGCCGCGGCCGGCACGCAGGATGTCGCATCCAATATCACGGGCGTCACCCAATCGGCCGAGCGGACCGGAGAGACGGCGGAGCTGGTGCGCCGGACCTCCGCATCTCTCGCCGAGAACTGCGACCATCTCGGCCGGGAGGTCGATACGTTCCTGGCGAAGATCATGGCGGCGTAGCGACCCCAGCCGGGAACGGCCCGCTTAGCCGTACTTCGACGTCATGGTGCCGGACTTCTCCCCAGGCTAAGCCACGGAGCCCTGCCCCCGACGATTCATGTCGCCAAAACAATGCCTAGGGCTGTACCGTCTCGTCGATCGTTGGGCCAATAGCGGCGCGCCCGCGACCAACGAGACTGGCTGTGACTGATCCAACGCTGCTGCCCCGGGCGGCGTTCGGGTCAAGCTGAAGGAGCGCTACGGCCTTGGCCGATGATCTCAAAACCGATACCGCCGTTGCTCGGCAGTTGTTCCAGTCCTTCGACGCGATGGAGGGCGTACCGGACGGGTATGGCGTCTTACCCGTCCCCAAACCGGGTGGCATCCCAGGCCAGGCGCTCCTCTTCGCCGTCTATCCCGGAGTCCTCGTTGCGCTAACCATCGCATTGGCCTCGTCGTGGCTGTCGTTGCACTACACCGCGCCGGTGATGTTGTTTGCGCTGCTGTTTGGCATGGCGTTCCATTTCCTCCACGAGGAAGGGCGGTGCGTTGCCGGAATCGAGTTCTCGTCGAAGGCGATCCTGCGGCTCGGCGTTGCCCTGCTCGGCGCTCGGATCACGGCCGAGCAGATTCTCGGCCTCGGGATCATGCCGATCGCGACGGTCGTGCTCGGCGTGACGACCACCATACTATTTGGCATCGGTGCGGCGCGGACGCTCGGTCAGCGCCGCGATTTCGGCATCCTTTCCGGGGGCGCAGTCGGTATCTGCGGCGCCTCGGCGGCGCTCGCCATCGCCTCGGTCCTGCCCCGCAATCCGGACAGCGAACGCGACACGATCCTCACCGTCGTCACGGTCACTGCGCTATCGACCCTGGCGATGATCATCTACCCGCTGATCGCGGCCAGCATCGGCCTCGGTCATGTCTCGGCGGGGATCTTCCTCGGCGGCACGATCCATGACGTCGCTCAGGTCGTCGGCGCCGGCTACAGTATCTCACCCCAGACCGGGGATATCGCGACTTACGTGAAGCTGCTTCGGGTCACGATGCTCCTGCCGGTCGTCTTTGCGATCGCCTTCCTCGTCAAGGCGGGGGGGGCCGGCCCCAAGCCGCCTGTGCCGTTGTTCCTGATCGGCTTCGCCGCGCTCGTCGTCCTCAACAGCTTCGGGCTCCTCGCCAAGCCGGTGACCGCTGTTGCGAACGATTTCTCGCGGTGGTGTCTCGTGACCGCGATTGCCGCGCTCGGGATGAAGACGTCGTTCAAGTCGCTGATCGCCGTCGGTTGGCGTCCCGTCGCCGTGATGATCGCGGAGACGTTGTGGATCGG
>CAIUCF010000081.1 GCA_903897565.1 uncultured Rhodospirillales bacterium
CGGCTGGGTCAATGCGGCGGCGAACTATTCCCAACCAGTCGCGATCGATGCCGTGATGCGGGCGATGGCTGCGGGCGAGATCGTCGCGTCGAAACATCCCGACTATGCCGTCGGCGAACGGGTCATCGGCTGGTTCGGTTGGCAGGATTACGCGGTCTCGGATGGTGCCTCGGTCGTGCGCAAGATCGCCGAGACCGATCTGCCGATCTCGCTCAGCCTCGGCATTCTCGGCATCAACGGCGTCACCGCCTATCTGGCGCTGATGGATATCGGCGAGCCTAAGCCGGGCGACACCGTCGTCGTCTCGACCGCGGCCGGCTCGGTCGGCTCCGCGGTCGGCCAATTGGCGAAGCTCGCCGGGGCCCGTACCGTCGGCATCGCCGGCGGCCCCGACAAGGTCGCGCTGTGCCGCGAGGCCTTCGGCTATGACGTCGCCCTCGACTACAAAGCCGCCGAGCCGCTGCTGCCGCAATTGCGGGCCGCGTGTCCTGCCGGCGCCAATGTCTATTTCGACAACACCTCCGGCGCCATCTCGGACGCGGTGGTGAATTGCCTGGCCGTCAATGCCCGGGTCGTGATCTGCGGCACGGCCTCGGTGCCGGTCTGGGAGCCGCCGCCGCTGGGGCCGCGCATGGAGCGCGCGATCCTGACCAAGCGCCTGCGCGTCCAGGGCTTCGTCATGTTCGACCACATGCATCGCTACCTCGAAATCGTCGCCCGCCTTGCCGGTCTGGTTCGCGAGGGCCGGCTCGCCTATCGCGAGGAAATCCTCGACGGCATCGAGGCCTGTCCTGACGCCATCGCCGGGCTCTATCGCGGCGAAAACCTTGGTAAACGGCTGATCAAGCTCGTCTGAACGCGGGAAAGGGCGCACCCTCATCCGGGTCGCGTCTGAGCCCCGACCGCAGTGCGGTTTCAGTAGTGGAAAAACGACACGAATTTGTGGCGGACGCGACCAATTTGTCGGATTGCATTTTCATCGAATTGTAGTAGATTTAAATACAAAGCGGTGGTAACCACTACCCTGTGCGCGGGCGGTACAAGCTTGACCTGACCGACGCGGCAAGAAACTGTTGGAGGAATTCTGATGCGTGGATTGGTAGGACGCTCGGCCGTCGTCACGGGCGCCGGGAGCGGGATCGGCAAGGCTATCGCCCTGCGCCTCGGTGCCGAAGGCATGATCGTCGGCGTGTTCGACCTGAACGGTGAGGCTGCTGCCGGGACCGTCAAGGAAATCAGCGATGCCGGCGGCCGCGCCGTCGCCCAGATCGTCGATATTACCGATTATCCGGCGGTCGTCGCCGCCGTCGACGCCTTCGAGGCCGAAGTCGGCCCGGTCCATGTGCTCGTGAACAATGCCGGCTGGGATCGCCCGACCTCGTTCATCACGACCACGCCGGAATTCTGGAAGAAGGTCATCGACATCAACCTCTATGGGCCGATCCACATGACTCATGCGATCGCCGGCCGCATGGCCGGGCGCAAGGATGGCCGCATCATCTTCATCGCCTCGGATGCCGGCCGCGTCGGTTCGACCGGCGAAGTCGTCTACTCGGCCTGCAAGGGCGGCACGATCTCGTTCGCCAAGGCCCTGGCTCGCGAAGTCGCGCGCGCCGGTGTGCTCGTCAACACCATCTGCCCGGGCCCGACCAACACCCCCGCCATGGACGCCTTTGCCGGCGCCGGCGAGCAGGGTCAGAAGATCCGCGACAGCCTGACCCGCAGCGTGCCGCTCGGCCGCATCGGCGAGGCCGACGATTATCCCGGCATGGTCGCGTTCTTCGCCAGCGACGACGCCAAGTTCATCACCGGCCAGACGATCAGCGTCTCCGGTGGCCTCTCGATGCACGGTTGAGGACAAAGAAAATGAGCAGCGAATACAAGGATATCATCTACGACGTTCGCGAGAACGCGGTCCATATCACCATCAATCGCCCCGAGGTCATGAATGCCTTCCGGCTGCAGACGGTCGAGGAGCTCATTCACGCGCTGAAGCGCGCGGATGAGGAGCGCTCGGTCAACGCGGTCGTGCTCGGCGGCGCCGGCGACAAGGCGTTCTGCACCGGCGGCGACCAGAAAGTCCATCTGTCGGAAGACGGCCTCTACGGCCCGCGCGGCACGGTCGGCCTGCCGATCGAGGATTGCCAGTCGGCGCTGCGCGATCTGCGCAAGGTTTCGATCGCCCGCGTTCAGGGCTACGCCATCGGCGGCGGCAACGTCTTCGCGACGATCTGTGACCTGACGATCGCGTCTGAGAAGGCCGTGTTCGGTCAGGTCGGCCCGAAGGTCGGCTCGGTCGACCCGGGTTGGGGCACCGCCTATCTCGCCCGTCTCGTCGGCGAGAAGAAGGCCCGCGAGATCTGGTTCCTGTGCCGCCGCTACTCGGCCAAGGAAGCCCTCGAAATGGGCCTCGTCAACAAGGTGGTTCCGCATGATCAGCTCGACGCCGAGGTCGATCAGTGGACTTCCGAGATCAACCAGATGAGCCCCTCGGCGATCGCGATCGCCAAGCGTTCCTTCAATGCCGACAGCGAGAATATCCGCGGTATCGGCTATCTCGGCATCCAGACGGTCAAGCACTACTACCAGAGCGAAGAATCGAAGGAGGGCGTGCGCGCCTTCAATGAGAAGCGCAAGCCGAAGTTCAAGGACTTCGCCGGTTGACCAACTGCGGGTGACGCTCATGGACCAGAACATCAAGACCACGCGTGAAGCGGGCGGCATTCTCGTGGCCACGATCGACATGCCGGGCCGCCCGATGAACGTGTTCTCGGAATCGCTGATCGATTCGGTCGACCATCTGGTCGATCAGGTCGCGGCCGATCCCGAGATCAAGGGAGTCGTCATCACCTCGGCGAAATCGACCTTCCTGGTCGGCGCTGATCTGGAGATGGTCCTCGGCTTCACCCGCGCCGCGGCGACGCAGAGCCAAGCCGAACTGCACACGTTGTGCGGTCGGCTCGGTCGCCTGTTCCGCCGTCTCGAAGAATCCAAAAGGCCCTACGTCGCTGCGATCAATGGCCTGGCGTTGGGCGGTGGGCTGGAACTCGCGCTCGGCTGCCATCTGCGTGTCGTCTCCGATGCGTCGGGCGTTCAGCTCGGTTTGCCGGAAGCCAAGCTCGGCCTGCTGCCGGGCGCCGGCGGCACGCAACGCCTGCCGCGTCTCGTCGGGCTCGCCAAAGCCCTGCCGATGCTGCTGCGCGGCGAGGCGGTCGGCGCCGCCGACGCCGTCGCCATCGGCCTCGCCGATGTACTGGCGCCGGCGGACCAGTTGGTCGCCGTCGCGATCGAACAGGCCCGAAGCCTCGGTCAGCCGAAGGTACGCTGGGATCAGCCCGGCTTCTCGGTCGACAAGGCGGGGATCGATCTGCGCGATCCTGCGATCTTCGACATCCTGGCGCGCCGCGCCGAGCTGAGCGAGGACGATCTGCGCTGGAATCCGGCGTGCCACGCCATCCTGAAATGCCTGGTGCTCGGCCTCGACCAGGACATCGTCACCGCCGCCAATCGCGAGATGGATTGCTTCGTCGATCTGGTCCGCGATCCGGGCTGCGGCAACATGGTCCGCACATTGTTCATCGACCGCCGCCGGGCCGAGCGCAGCTTCAACAGCCTCGGCAAGCTCTCGGTCGATCGGGTCACCGTGCAGGGTGAGGCTCCGGCCGTGGTGCTCGGCGCGCTCAAGTCCGGGCGGGTCGAAACGGTCAGCGACGGCGCGGAAGCGACGCTCTACGGCGCCGGCGCCAAGGCCGCCGCGGCCGGCGCGACCGATATCGCTCTGTTGGAGAGGGTCGGCGACACGCCATCCGCTCATGGCTGCGCGGTCGGGCTCTTTATCTGCGCCAATTCTGCCAACGGCCGCGCCATCGAGATCGTCGTCGAGCGCGATGCGCCTGACGCCGAGAAGCTGGCGATGGCGCTGGCCCGCAAGCTGCGCGGCACGCCCCTGGTGACGAAGGGCGCCCGTTCCGTGCTCGCCGATCTCGCCGCTGCCCATACGGGTGGCGACGAAGCCTCGCGGCAGGCTGTCATCTCGGCAGCGGCCCGCGCAGTGGCGGATGGTCTGGTCCAGGATGGCGATCTCGTCGATGTCGCCGCCGTGACCGCGGGCTTCATTCCGGCGGCACTGGGCGGTCCGATCACGGCCGGTCGTTCGCGGACGGCGTAACCTTAGACGAAACGGCCGGAACACCCGCCCGCGCGCGGCGAGCCCGGCCAGGAGGAACAGCAAGATGGATTTTTCGATCAACGAAGACCACGAAGCGATCCGCGCCGGCGTCAGGGCCGTCGTCAAGACCTTCACCGACGACTACTGGCTGGAACGTGACTCCGACGGCAAGTTTCCGTTCGAATTCCATCGCGCCATGGCCGAAGGCGGCTGGCTCGGCATCACCATGCCCGAGGAATACGGCGGATCTGGACTCGGCCTGACCGAAGCCATGATCATGATGAGCGAAGTCGCCCGTCACGGCGGCGGCATGGCGGCGGCCTCCGGTATCCACATCAACCTGTTCGGGCCGCATCCCGTCGTGGTCTACGGCACGCACGAGCAGAAGGCGCGCTGGATTCCCAGGCTGATCTCGGGCGAAGACCAGTGCTGCTTCGGCTTCACCGAGCCGGATGCCGGTCTCAACACCACCGCGATCAAGACGTTCGCGACCAAGGTTCCCGGCGGCTATCGCGTCTCGGGGCAGAAGGTCTGGACCTCGACGGCGCAGGTCGCCAACAAGATCATGCTGTTGACGCGGACGACCAAGCTCGAGGATTGCCGCAAGCCGACCGACGGCATCACCATCTTCTACGCCGATCTCGACCGCTCGGCGATCGAGGTCCGCAAGATCGAGAAAATGGGCCGCAAGGCGGTCGATTCCAACGCGATCTTCATCGACGACCTGTTCATTCCCGACTCCGACCGCATCGGCGAGGAGGGCAAGGGTTTCGGCTACATCCTCCATAGCCTCAATCCCGAGCGCGTGCTGATCGGCACCGAGGCGATCGCCATCGGTCGCGACGCGCTCGAGCGGTCGGTGCAATACGCCAAGGATCGCGTCGTCTTCGGCCGCCAGATCGGCATGAACCAGAGCATCCAGCACCCGCTGGCCGAGCGCTGGATGCAGCTCGAATCCGCCGAGTTGATGGTGCAGAAGGCGGCCTGGCTCTACGACAATCACCGCCCCTGCGGTGCCGAGGCCAATGCCGGCAAGTTCCTGGGCGCGCGCGCCGGGTTCGATGCCTGCATGCAGGCGATCCTGACCCATGGCGGCTTCGGCTACGCCAAGGAATATCATGTCGAGCGGCTGCTCCGCGAAGTCACCGTGACCCGCATCGCGCCGATCACCGAGCAGCTGATCTCCTGCTACATCGCCGAGAAGGTCCTCGACCTTCCGAAATCCTACTAGGATCTGCCATCATGATCGAACGTCGCCTGTTCAGCGAAGAGCACGAGATTTTCCGCAACACCGTGCGCCGGTTCATCGAGACCGAGATCGTGCCGTTCCACGCCCAGTGGGAGCACGACGGCGTGGTGCCTCGTGACGTCTGGCTGAAGGCCGGCGAGGCCGGGATGCTGTGCTGCACGGTGCCCGAGGAATATGGCGGGCTCGGCTGCGACTACCTGTTCGACGTCGTCGTGTTTGAAGAACTGGCGCGCGCCGGTACCACCGGCCCGGGCTTCCTGATCCATTGCGATCTGGTCGCCACCTATATCCGCTCCTTCGGTACCGAAGCGCAGAAGAAGAAGTGGCTGCCTTTGATGGTCACCGGCGAGGCCATCGGTGCGCTCGGCATGACCGAGCCCCATGCCGGCAGCGATCTCAAGGCAATCCGCACCCGCGCGGTGCGCGACGGCGATGACTATGTGATCTCGGGCCAGAAGGTCTTCATCTCCAACGGCCAGAGCTGCGACTTCGTCGTGCTCGCGACTAAGACGGACACCACGGCCGGTGCCAAGGGCATTACCTTGTTCATCGTCGAAGCCGACCGTCCCGGCTTCCGCCGCGGCCGCAACCTCGAGAAGCTCGGCCTCAAGGCGCAGGACACCTCGGAGCTGTTCTTCGACGAGGTCCGCGTGCCCGCCACCAATATGCTGGGCGGCGAGAACGAGGGCTTCAAGCTGATGATGACCAAGCTTGCGCAGGAGCGTCTGGCCCAGGCCATCCGTTCGGCGTCGGTCATCGAGGCGGTGCTGGAATGGACGGTCGACTACACGGCCGAGCGCAAGGCCTTCGGCCAGACCATCGCCGATTTCCAGAACACCCAGTTCAAGCTCGCCGACGTCAAGACCGCCGCCACCATCGGTCGGGTCTTCGTCGATCGCTGCATCGAGCTGTTCATGGAAGGCAAGCTCGACGCGGTCGATGCGGCGATGGCCAAGATGTGGCTCAGCGACGAGCACGGCAAGGCGGTCGACGAGTGCCTGCAGCTGTTCGGCGGCTGGGGCTACATGTGGGAGTACCCGATCGCCCGCGCCTATGCCGATGCCCGCATCGTCCGCATCGCCGGGGGGTCGATCGAGATCATGAAGATGATCATCGGCCGCAGCCTGTTCGCGGGCAAGCGCGCCGCCCGCAGCGCTTGACTCTGTATCCGCAGGGTTATTATTATCGACCAACAGTTTATTAAAATAAGGTGACGACCCGGGTTCTGCTTGCGAAGCACCCCGGGATCGCAGCCGAAAGGGGGACTCGTGGGACCATTTCTCAACACGGCATTGCAGGGTAAGCGGATCCTCCTGACCGGGGGCGGTACCGGCCTCGGCAAGGAGATCGCCCGCGGCTTCGCCGCCCATGGTGCCACCGTCTATATCTGCGGCCGCCGCCTCGGCGTGCTGACCGAGACGGCCGAGGAATTGTCGCGCGAGACCGGCGGCAAGGTGATCGCGATCGCGGCCAATATCCGCGATCCGGAAAGCGTCGAGCAGATGGTCGAGACCGCCTGGAAGGATGGCCCGCTCACCGGCCTCGTCAACAATGCCGCGGCGAACTTCATCGCCCCGACAAAAGACCTCACGCCGCGCGGCTACGAGGCGATCCGCTCGACGGTGATGGATGGTTCGTTCTATGTCACCCTCGCCGTCGGCAAGCGTTGGCTCGCCGCGGGCCTGCCGGGTTCCGTGGTCAGCAACCTTGTCACCTGGGTCTGGACCGGCTCCGCCTATGTCGTGCCCTCGGCGATGGCCAAGACGGCGATCCACGCCATGACCATGTCGCTCGCGGTCGAGTGGGGCCCGATGGGCATCCGCCTCAACGCCGTGGCGCCGGGTCCGTTCCCGACCGAATCCGCCTGGGAAAAACTCAATCCCGTCGGCGAGACCCCGACCGGGGCGACGTCGAGCGACGAGGTGCCGCTGCGCCGCTTCGGCAAGATCCCCGAGTTGCAGAATCTGATGATCTTCCTGATGGGCGACGGCTGTGACTACCTGACCGGACAGACGATCGCGATCGACGGCGGCCATCATCTCGCGGCCCCCAGCACTTTCGCGTCGCTGTCGAAGATTACGCCCGAGGAATGGGCGAAGACGCGCGAGAAGCTGAAGGCCTCGGCCGATGCCGAGAAGAAGCAGCGCGCCGTCTAGCCGATCCGTAACCGTCCGTGATGATTGAGGCGAGCCATGTGGGCCTATCCTGAAATCGAGTCGCTCGGCGACATCGTGCGCTACCACGCCCGTCGGCGTCCCGACGCGATCGCGCTCCGCCATGGCGAGGCCGCGGTGTCCTGGGCCGAATTCGACCGCCGCACCAACCAGGTCGCCAATGCCCTGATCGATGCGTTCGGCCTCGGCGAGCGGCGCATCGCGTATCTTGGCCATAACTCCATCGCCTATTTCGAGCTGCTGTTCGGCGTCGCCAAGGCCGGGATGACCTTCGTGCCGCTCAACTGGCGACTGGCGCCGCCCGAACTCGAGAGCATCGTCTCCCTGCTCGAGCCGCAGGTCATGATCTATGAGCCGGTCACCGCCGGTCTCTGGCTCGGCAGCGATGCCTCGAAACAATCGTCCGTGCGCTCGATTTCGCTCGGCTCCGAGTATCAGGCCTTCGTCGAAGCCGGTGATCCGCTCGATCGCGAGTTGGCGATCTGCGGCTGCGATACCGCGATCCAGCTCTACACTTCGGGCACGACGGGCGTTCCCAAGGGTGTCGAGCTCTCGCATGGCGGCTTTAGCCTGATGCGGATGTCGGAGCATTTCGAGCCGGCGCTGAAATGGACCGAGGACGACGTCTATCTGTTCACCATGCCGAATTTCCACCTCGCGGGCCTCAGCCTCGTGGTGCAGGGGCTCTACAATGGCAGCCGGATCGAGATCCTCTCGCTGTTCGAGCCCGGTGTAGTGCTGCGCGCGATCAACGAGCACGAACCGTCCATCATGCTGGTGGTGCCGGCGATGATCCAGATGCTGCTCGATCACCCCGACTGCGCGACCACGAGGTTCTCGTCCCTGCGCCTGTGCATGTATGCCGGCTCGCCGATCGGGCTCAACCTCATCAAGCGGGCGCTGGTCGAGATGCGCTGCGATTTCATGCAGTTCTACGGCGCTACCGAGACGGGCGGCGCTCTGACCCTGCTGCGTCCCCACGAGCATGACCTCGATAACGAGAACAAGCTGCGCGCCTGTGGCCGGCCGATGCCGCTTACCGAGGTCAAAATCCTCGATCCGGACGGCAAGGAGCTTGGAATTGGCCAGATCGGCGAACTCGTCGCCCGCACCCCGGCCTTGTTCAAGGGCTATTGGCGCAATCCGGAGCTCACGGCCCAGGTCAAGGCTCGCGGCTGGTACCGCACCGGCGACGCGGGATATCTCGACGAAGAAGGGCTCTATTACGTCGTCGATCGCGTCAAGGACATGATCGTCTCCGGTGGCGAGAACATTTACTGCGCCGAGATCGAGCAGGCGTTGCATCGCCACGCTGCGGTCAAGCAATCGGCCGTGATCGGCATCCCTGATCCGAAATGGGGCGAGACGGTCAAGGCCTTCGTCATCCTGCGCGAGGGCGCCCAGGCAACTCCCGAGGAACTGATCCAGCACTGCCGCGAGTTGATCGCCGGCTACAAGATCCCTCGAGTTATCGAGTTGACCGCCACCTTGCCGGTGTCGCCGACGGGTAAGGTGTTGAAGCGTCAGCTTCGCGAAGACGCCTGGAGCGGCCGCGATCGCAAGATCGGCTGATCCTAGATCATGGAGAGTCATGTATGAGCGGTTTCGAGGACGATCTGGTCCTGCCGGTGATCGTCGCGCCGATGTTCCTGGTTTCGGGGCCGGAACTGGTGATCGCGTCCTGCAAGGCCGGGCTGATGGGCTCCTTGCCGACCCAGAACGCGCGCAGCGTGACCGATCTGGAAGCCTGGCTGGAGCAGATCACGGCGGCGCTCGATGCCGAGCGCGCGGCCGGGCGTCGTCCCGGTCCCTGGGCGCTGAGCCTCAACGTCCATCCGACCTATGAACGGCTCGTCGAGGAATTGGCGCTGATCGAGCGTTTCAAGCCCGACGTCGTCATCACCGTGCTCGGCTCGCCGGCGCGGATCATGTCGGTGGTCCATGGCTATGGCGGCAAGGTCTATGCCGATGTCAACGCGCTGCGCCAGGCGCGTCACGCGGCCGAGGCCAAGGCCGACGGCATCGTCCTCGTCTGCTCCGGCGCGGGTGGTCATACCGGTTCGTTGAGCGCCTTCGCTTTTGTTTCCGAGGTGCGGAAATTCTTCGCCGGCACGATCGTGCTGGCCGGCGGTGTCGGCGACGGCCGGACGTTGCGGGCCGCACAGCTGCTTGGCGCCGATCTGATCTACATGGGCACCCGCTTCATCGCCGCGCGCGAGAGCCTGGTCAGCGATCACTACCGTGACCTGGTGGTCCGCGCCAATATCGAGGGCGTCGTCGCGACCCGGGTCGTCACTGGGGTGCTGGCCAATTGGCTGCGCGAGAGCCTGATCGAATCCGGCTTCAAGGAAGAAGACTTCGGCGCCGTCGGCAAGGTCGATTTCTCCGACGTCATGAATCCCGCCAAGCCGTGGAAGAACATCCACGGCGCTGGTCAATGCGTCGGCATGGTCGAGCGGGTCTCGAGCGTCGCCGAGATCACCGCCGAGTTGGTGGCCTCATATCGCGCCGTCGTCGCGACGGAGCTCAGTGATCGCTGGGCAGCACGTTACGCGGCCGAGCCGCGGGAGAGTTGAGATGCAGCTGAAACGTCAAGATGTCGATTCCGATCACACCCTGTTCCGTGATTCGGTCCGCCGCTTCATCGAAAAGGAGGTCACGCCTCACTTCGCCGCTTGGGAAGAGAAGGGTATCGTCGACCGCAGCTTCTGGCAGAAGAGCGGCGAGGCCGGCATCCTCTGTCCGCAATTTCCTGAGGAATTCGGCGGCGCCGGCGGCACGTTTCGCCACAACGCGATCGTCGTCGAGGAGATGTCCTATGCCGGCTACGCCGGTCCGGCCTCGGACCTGGCGGTGCATAGCGATGTCTGCGCCGGCTATATCCTGAGCTACGGCACGCCCGAGCAGAAGGAAAAGTGGCTACCGCGGATGGTCTCGGGCGAGACCGTCGTTGCCGTTGCCATGACCGAACCCGGAACGGGCAGCGACCTTCAGGGCATCCGTACCCGCGCCGTGCGCGATGGCGACGAGTTCGTCGTCACCGGACAGAAGACCTTTATCTCCAACGGCCAGTGGTCGGATCTCGTGATCGTCGTGGCGCGGACCAATCCGGCACCGGGCGCACGCGGCATGAGCCTCGTGCTGGTCGAGGCGGATCGCCCCGGATTCCGCCGCGGCCGCAATCTCGACAAGCTCGGCCAGTATTCGGCGGACACCTCGGAATTGTTCTTCGACGACGTCCGGGTTCCGGTCACCAACCTGCTGGGTGCCGATGGCGGCGGCTTCGGCGCGCTGATGAGCGAGTTGCCGCAGGAACGCCTCAGCCTCGCGATCAGCTCGATGGGCGCGGCGCAGAAGGCGCACGACATCACCTGCGCCTATGTCAAGGAACGCGCGGTGTTCGGCAAGACCGTGATGGATTTCCAGAACACCAAGTTCAAGCTTGCCGATCTCAAGGCCGATCTTACGGTGGGCTGGGCCTTCGTTGACCAGTGCCTTGAGCAGCATGTCCGCGGCGCCCTGACCAATGAAGGCGCTTCGATCGCCAAGCTGTGGTGCTCGGAGATGCATGGCCGTGTGGTCGACCAATGCCTGCAGTTCTTCGGCGGCTATGGTTTCATGCGCGAATATGAGATTTGCCGGCTCTATGCCGACGCCCGGGTACAGCGCATCTATGGCGGCACGTCCGAAATCATGCGCGAGCTGATCTCGCGCGGTCTCTAACCTCTACGGGTCACGCCGGCTTGGGCGGCGCGACCGGCTGCAGGTGGAGGAGCGAGAGGAAGTGATCGACGGCCTGGTCGACGGTGTATTTCTCCGGATCGTACCATTTGTACATCCAGTAGGTGGCGCCGAAGATCGCCTGGGTCGCCATGAATTCGTCGACCGGGGGCAGAACCTTGCACGCGATGCCGTGGCGGATGGCATCGTAGAAGTACTCAGAATATTGCTGCAGCTTCTCCTTGACCTCGGCCTTCAGCCGTTTGTTGTGGAGCGGCGGGCGATGGTCGAAGAAGTAGCGGTAGAACTGCATGTCGCCGGCGACGCGTTCGACCTGGAAGCGAATCAGCGCCTCGAGCCGGGCGCGGGCATCCTGGATCTTGGCGATCTCGGCGAGTCCGATCAGGCCTTCTTCGGTGCGGATGGCGGCAAGCCGGTAGAACAGATGGGCCTTGGACGGGAAGTAGTAGTAGAGGGTCGGTTTGCTCAGGTTGATGGCGCGGGCGACGTCGTCGAGCGAGGTTTCGCCGTAACCCTTGGAGGCGAAGATCTCCTTCGCGGCACGCAGGATTTCATCGCGCCGGGTCTGGTAGATCTCGGATGGCACGAGATGGGCGGGACGACCGCGAGAGCGTTTCGCGGGCGCCGGGAGTGGTTCGGCAGCAGATGTTTTCGCCACGGTGGTCAATCGGTTTCTCCCGGCCGGGAAGGCCGTTTCGGGTATATGCGTATCGTGCAGTTGCACAATCAATTTCGAGAATTGAGGGCGGGATGTCAATGCCACTAGAGGATTTCGTGGTCCGTATAAGTCCGGTTAGATGAGGTTTTCGTCGGGATATTCAAGGTCTTAAATGTAGGCCTCGAACCGGGGACATCGGATCTCCGCGAGGCCGATCCGTGTTGCACCTGCACGGATGTGATTTGTTTGCGACTGGAGCGAATCCTGATGCGTCGGACTTGTCCAGGGTAGGGGCTTGGACCAGATTATCGTCGAGTTTGAATGACTAGAGCCACAGGATTGGGGACGCTGAGATGAAAGCGATCGTCGCGGTCAAGCGAGTTGTCGACTACAACGTTAAGGTACGTGTGAAGGCGGATGGGAGCGGCGTCGAGACGGCGAACGTCAAGATGTCGATGAACCCGTTCGACGAGATCGCGGTCGAGGAGGCCGTTCGGTTGAAGGAGAAGGGTGTCGTCACGGAGATCGTGGCGGTGTCCTTGGGCGTGACGCAGGCGCAGGAGACCTTGCGCACGGCTTTGGCGATGGGCGCCGACCGGGCGATCCTGGTGGAGAGTGCTGCCGATCTGCAGCCGCTGGCGGTGGCCAAGCTGCTGAAGGCGCTGGTCGAGAAGGAGCAGCCGAGCCTGGTGTTCCTGGGCAAGCAGGCGATCGACGATGATTCCAACCAGACCGGTCAGATGCTGGCGGCGCTCTTGGGCTGGCCGCAGGGCACGTTTGCCTCGAAGGTCGTGGTCGAAGGCGACCGGGTCGCGGTGACGCGCGAAGTCGATGGCGGTCTCGAGACGGTGTCGCTGGCGCTGCCCTCGATCGTGACGGTGGATCTGCGTCTCAACGAGCCGCGCTATGCGTCGCTGCCGAACATCATGAAGGCGAAGAAGAAGCAGCTGGACGTGGTGAC
>CAIUCF010000082.1 GCA_903897565.1 uncultured Rhodospirillales bacterium
GTCCTAATCGCACGGCGATCTCGTCACCATCCCCGCGGCACTTCGGGACGCGAGATCAGCAAGTCCGGAACAATCTCGGGCTCCCGCTCGTCGACGCCCGCGGCGAGAAGTGCTTCGACTGTTCCGGGACGGCGTCTGAATCCTGGACCGGTGCGGGCGAAACCAGAGCATTATCGGTCGATCGATACCCGTCACCAGAAGCTACCGTGGCGTTCCTATCGCGCTCCGCATTTCTACAACCATCGCTGCGGTATCGAGTCTGTCTCCCAAACCGATCGAGGTAATCCGTCGCCTGTGACGTAACTATCAGGCATTCCTTTCGTTTAGACCAACAACTCCGCAATCTGCACAGCGTTCAGCGCCGCGCCTTTCAGCAGCTGATCCCCGACCACGAACAGCGAGATCGAGTGGCCGGTCGGGTCGCTGATGTCCTGGCGGATGCGGCCGACCAGAATTTCATCGCGGCCGGAGACGTCGACCGGCATGGGGAAGTAGTTCTTCTCCGGATCGTCGACCAGGCGCACCCCAGGCGCGGCCTCGATCAGGGCGCGGACCTCTGCCGGCGTGACCGGGTTGGTGCATTCGACGGTAAGCGCGATGCCGTGGGCGCGCAGCACGGGGACGCGGATGCAGGTCGCGCTGACCCGGAGATCGGGCGCGTGCCAGATCTTGCGGGTCTCGTTGACCATCTTCATTTCCTCTTCGTTATAAAGGCTTTCCGGGTCGACCTTCGAGTTATGACTGACGAGATTGAAGGCGTAGGGAGGGGGCAGGACCGAGTGCTGGTAGCTCTCACCCTTCAGATAGGCCTGCGTGGAGTCCCGCAGTTCGTCCATTGCCGCCTGCCCGGCGCCGGAGGCCGCCTGGTAGGTAGCGGCGATGATGCGCTTGATCGGGTTACGCTGGTGCAGCGGCCACAGCGGCGTGATCGCGATGATGGTCGAGCAGTTCGGGTTGGCGATGATGCCCTTGTGGCCGCGCGCGGCTTCCGGGTTGATCTCCGGCACCACAAGCGGCACGTTCGGATCCATGCGGAAGGCCGAGGAGTTGTCGACGACGACGGCACCGGCGCGCGCCGCGATCGGCCCGAACTTCTTCGAGATCGAGCCGCCGGCCGAGAACAGCGCGATATCGATGCCGGCGAAGACATCCTCGGTCAATTCCTCGACGAGAATATCCTCGCTCTTGAAGCGCATGGTCTTGCCGGCCGAGCGCTTGGAGGCGAACAGGCGCAGCTTCGAGAGCGGAAAGTGGCGCTGCTCCAGGCAGGTCAGCAGTTCCACGCCGACGGCTCCGGTGGCACCGACGATCGCAACAACAGGCGACGGCATCGAAAATTCCTCGAGTTCAGATCAAAACTGCTGCCTTACCTAAGGATATGGGCGCTCAAGTCAATCAGTGTATGGGGATACGCGCTATGCTTTGAGGCGATCTGCCCGCTGCCGCGCTCGTTCGATCACACCCTCAGATCATCATCCCGGCGAATGCCGGGACCCAGCGAGGATCCTGGTTTCCGTCAATGCCGACTGATGCCTGTCGGCTGAAGCATCGATTGCGGCTTTGGCCGGAATGACGAGGAGTGTGGCGGGAGCGATAATGACGAATCCGACGGGATTTGCAGTAACAGTACAATGTCTTGTTTCTATTTGTTTCTAACTTTTGTGGTATCACTGTAATTATCGGAAAATATTTGCAATTTTCCCTCCATCGCGCGGATGTTCTTCTACGAAATCTCGTATGTACTCGCAAGTGATGCTGGATGCGGGGGGCGAGGTTGGGGCTGAAGCCTAAGGTGCCATTGCGGCACGAGACACGACCGTGACCTTGTCGATGATCCGTCCCTCGGGCGAGCGGACGGCGCGGCAGGCGCCGTTCGGTGTCGCGGTGGTGTTGCCGAGCCTATTGCGTTCCGACCTGACCCGCGCAGTGCGCTCCGTTTTTGCCCAGGATTTCGGCGATCGCGTGCAGATCCTTGTCGGCGTCGATGTGCCGCTCGGCGATCCGGAGCAGCTTGAGGGGCTCGTCCAGGAATGCCCGTCGCACATCGCCCTGGACGTGTTTGATCCGGGTTACTCCACCTCCGTCCGCCATGGCGGCGTCCACGAGAACCGGGTGAGCGGCAGCCTCCGCACCATCCTGACCTTCGCCGCCAATAGTCGCTACGTCGCGTATCTCGACGACGACAACTGGTGGGCGCCCAACCATCTGTCGAGCTTGCGGACCGCCATCGACGGCGCCGATTGGAGCTGGTCGAAGCGCTGGTTCGTCGGGCCGGGGGAGCGAGAGCCGATCTGCGTCGATGAATGGGAATCGGTCGGACTCGACGCCGGCGTGTTCCGCGAGAGGTTCGGTGGCTTCGTCGACCCGTCGAGTCTGATGATCGACAAGCTGCGCTGCCGCGAGGCCGTGCCCGCCTGGGCCAATACCGCGTTTTCGGACGGTCGGGGCTCCGACCGGCTGGTGTTCGACGTGCTCGCCAAGAATTACCGCCCGCAGGGGACGGGACTCGCTACCAGCTATTACACGATCAATCCCGACGATATTCTCCATGTCGCCCGCTTGCGCTGGTTCCGCCAGAAGGGGTTGCAGCTGTCAGCGAAGATCGTCGGATCCGACGTCACGATCGCCGCGATCGTCGGCGCTGGAGGCGAGATGGCGGCGACGCCAGCACCGCCACCCGCCTTGGATGACGGTAGAGACCCCGTCTTCCGCGAACTCTTGAGCGCGCTGAAGCCGCGGGATGCTCTGGTCGTGGGCGATCCGGAAGGCGAGGTTGCGATCCACTTGGTCGAGGCGCTGCGCAAAGCCGGCTCGGCCGCGCCGGTTCTGGCCATCGCACCGATCGGCGCTCGCGCCTACGAGAGAATTGAAGAGCGTTTCGCGGCCGCCGGCCTGGCCGGAGCCTTGTGGCTGATGCCGCGGGCGAAGAACGTTGACGATCTGCTTGAGCAGGCTGCGACGACGGACCTTTTGCGCCTCGGCCCCGCCGTTGTCGGGGCGGCCGAACTGGCGCGCCTCTGGCCCCTGCTGCGGCCGGGTGGGCTGATGATCGGGCCGGGGCAGGGCAACAAGGTGATCGAGCGCTTCGCCCGCGCTCGCGGCGGCGATCTCGCCCGGATGCGGCTGTCTCAGCTCGGGGCGTGCTGGATCATCGAGAAGGGGGCGGGCTAGCCGCCCCCTCGAAGCACAAGGTCAGGGCGCCTTGTGGGGCTTGCCCTTGAAGGGCGGCTTGTCCTTCGTATACGCGGGCTTGTCCTTGCCATAGGGCGGCTTGCCGCCAGGGGCATAGGCCGGTTTGCCACCGGGACGCGGTGCGTCGGGGCGATAGGGCGGCTTGCGGTCGGCCTGGAACGCCGGTCGATCGGCGCCGGCCGGCTCGATCTTGATTTCCTCGGGCGGCAGCTGCGCCAGCGCCGCCTTAAAGCGCGTCGCGGCCTCCTGCGTGATCTCGAACTTGGTCTCGCGATCGAAGATCCGGATCGAGCCGATATCCTTCTTCGTGATATGACCGAGGCGGCAGATCAGCGGGATCAGCCATTTCGGGTCGGCGTTCTTCTGCCGGCCGACGCCCATGCGGAACCACGCCATCGGCCCGCCCGGGGGCACGAATTTCTCGCCTGTCGGGGCCGGCGCGCCATCGCGCGGCTTGAAGGATTTGCGCTCGGGCGCCTGGTTGCGCATCGCGGGGGCGACGACACCGTCGAACAGGTCCTCCGGCGCCGGCAGGCGGGCGCGATGGACGCGGATCAGCGCGGCGGCGATCTCCTCGGCCGTGCGGCCGGCGAGCAGGGCCTTGGCGAGCGCCTGATCTTCCTCGGCGACCGGCTCGGTCAGGATCGGATCGTTGAGCAGGCGCTCCTGGTCGCGAGCGCGGATCGCTTCCGAGGTCGGCGGCGCGCTCCAGGTTGCGACGATGTTAGCCGAGGACAGCAGGCGCTCGGCGACGCGGCGCTTGGTGTAGGGCGCGAGCAGCACGCAGATGCCCTTGCGGCCGGCGCGGCCGGTGCGGCCGCTGCGGTGGAGGAGCGCTGCGCGGTTGATCGGCAGGTCGGCGTGAATGACGAGGCCGAGATCGGGCAGATCGAGACCGCGGGCGGCGACGTCGGTGGCAACGCAGACCCGGGCCCGGCCGTCGCGCAGCGCCTGCAGTGCGGTGGTGCGGTCGTGCTGGCTCAACTCGCCCGACAGCGCCACGACGGCGAAGCCGCGCTCCAGCAGGCTGCTGTGGAGATGGCGGACGCCTTCACGGGTGGAACAGAACACCAGGGTCGCGCGCACCTCGAAGAAGCGCAGCACGTTGACGACGGCGTGTTCGATCTCATTGGGCGCGATGTTGTAGGCGCGGTATTCGATATCGCCATGCGGCTCGTTGCGGTCGATCGTGTCGATGCGCACGGCGTCGCGCTGGAACGAGCGGGCGAGTTGGGCGATTTCCTTGGCGATTGTCGCCGAGAACAACAGGGTCCGGCGCTCGCGCGGCGTGGTTTCGAGAATGAATTCAAGGTCTTCGCGGAAGCCGAGATCGAGCATCTCGTCGGCCTCGTCAAGAACGACGACCTGGAGCTTCGCGGTCTCGAGATGACCGCGCTCGAGATGATCGCGCAGGCGGCCCGGCGTGCCGACGACGATGTGGCAGCCGGCGGCCAGCGCCCGCTGCTCGCGCCGCGCGTCCATGCCGCCGACGCAGGAGACGACCTGCGCGCCGGCCTCGGCATAGAGCCATTCGAGTTCGCGATGGACCTGGAGCGCCAATTCACGGGTTGGCGCGATGATCAGCGCCTTGGGTTCGGCGCCGCGCTCGAAGCGATCGGCGTCGCCGAGCAGGGTCTTGGCCATGGCCAGACCATAGGCCACCGTCTTGCCGGAGCCGGTCTGTGCCGAGACGAGCAAATCGCGCTCGCCGGTGGTTTCCTGCAGCACCGCGGCCTGCACCGGGGTCGGTTCGAGATAGGCACGAGCGGTCAGGGCACGCTCAAGCGCAGGGTGGGTCGCGGGGAAGGGCATCGTTCTCAATCTGTCAGGGCCGGCAATCGGACCCCGAGGCTTATAGGCTTCGCAGCTGCGAAGCGCAAATCCGCTGACGCTTTCGAGGCCGGGCTAAAACCGGGCTCTGGGATGGTTAGGGCGCGGGTCTCGTCGCAATGTCGCGGACGACGAGACAATCGAGCTGATGTTTCGCGAGCTGCGCGCACAGCGCGTTGGCGGCGGCGCGGTCGGCCAAGGGCCCGGCCTTGAGGCGGTACATGATCCCCTTCGGCCCCAAATCGGCCGAGGTCACGATCGGCGACAGGCCGTCGAGCAGGTCACCATGCGCCTGGCGCTGCGTGGACCAGTAGTCGCGCGCGGCAGCCTCCGAGGAGCGGGAGGCGAGCTGGACGTAGTAAGGCGCGCCGTGCGCCGGCTTTGCTGGCGGAGACGGCTTGGCCGGGGTCGGGATAGGCCGCGGCGTAACCGTGACGGGAGCAGGGGTCGGCTTCTTCCGCATAACGGGTGGCGGTGCGGGTTTCCTGGCAACAGCTACCGTCTCCGCCTCATAGGATGGCGTCGGTGCTCCCGCGCCGGCCTCGTTGCGGACGACCATGCA